>CAZJVX010000054.1:0-9362 GCA_964549345.1 uncultured Flavobacteriales bacterium
TGATACGGCTTTGTATCTTACACGGTCGTTGTAGTAAAAGCCAAAAAAGTTAATTTTACTTCCGTTAGCAGTATTAAAAGACAACTTACCAAAAAGGTCTGTAAAATTAAAAGGCAGTCCGTTGGTGTCAATATAATTATATAGCAGTTTTGAGGTTTGCTCCAGATAAGATGTTTTTCCAGAAAAAATGTAAGATGCCGTATTCCCGATGTTATTTTCGTCTAGTTTTTTAATAGGACCTTCCATCTTGAATTTAGATCCGAATGGATTGACAGAAATTTTTCCTGCGTGTCTTTTTTTATTGCCGTCAATAGTAGTGATATCCATAATAGAGGAGATTCTACCTCCATAAACTGCAGAAAAACCTCCGGTGTATATATCCGCACTTCTAATGATGTCTGTATCAAAAACAGAGAAGAATCCAATAGAGTGGAATGGATTGTAAATGGTCATACCATCTAGAAGAACTTTATTTTGAATGGGAGATCCACCTCTGATGTACATTTGCCCACCTTGATCCCCTGTAGTAACCACGCCAGGTGTTGTTTGAAGATATTGAGCAAAATCGGGTTCACCACCAATAGCCACTACATGAGCCATATCTCTTGGTGTAGCTTTTATAACAGACATTTTGACTTCTGTTTTTCTTTCTGCTGCCTCTGCGCTGTACTCAAATTCATCAAGGATTTCATCTTTCTCCTCCATGAAAAAATTTTGTGTCTTAATTTTATTAGCCACTATTTCAACAGTATATTCAATCGTGTTAAATTCAATATTAGATACTTCAAGCGTTATTTTACCAGGTTTTAATTTATTGATCTGATAAAAACCATTGATGTCTGTCGATGCACCTATTCCAGTGCCTTTAATTTTTACGTTAGTACCGAATGAAGGCTCCCCAGATTCTTTTTCATAAACTGTTCCTCGAATGGTGCCTGTTTGTCCATACAAATGCATACTCAAAGAAATTAGTAAAACCAGACTAAATAGTTTTTTTGTAAGCATTCTGACCAACATGGTTTCGAAGATAAAATTATTTGTTATTGGCAATTATATAATTTAACACTTTTTGCATTAAATGAACCCGGTCTTTGCCTCTCACATTATGCTTATGCAAAGGATAAGGGAAAAAGTCTACTTGAACTCCTGCATCTACACAGGCTTTAACAAATGAAAGATTATGTTGCATTACTACTACATCATCTGATGTGCCATGGATTAAAAGTAAAGGATCCTTTAGGTCTTTTGCTTTTCTAAGTAGACTGGTTTTTGCATATCCATCTGGGTTGTCTTGAGGTTGGTCCATATATCTTTCTCCATACATGACTTCATACCATTTCCAGTCTATCACTGGACCTCCTGCTACACCACAGGTGAAAACGTCTTCATAATTGGTTAATAATGAAGTTGTCATAAAACCACCATAACTCCATCCATGTACTGCTATCCGGTTTGTGTCTATGTAGTGCTTCTCTTTGAGAAAGTTTACTCCTTCTATTTGGTCCTTCATCTCTAATTGTCCTAAATTTCTAAAAATGGCACTTTCAAATTCAAATCCTCTGTTCGCAGAACCTCTTCCGTCCAACGTATAAATGAGATATCCCTGATTAGCCATCCAATGCATCCACAAACTCGCTCCACCTAACCAGCTGTTGGTCACAAGTTGAGCATGAGGACCTCCATACACATAAATCAAAACAGGATAAGTGTTGGACGAATCAAATTGGTTTGGAGTGATTATTCTAGAATACAATACATCTCCATCTGTTGATTTGATTTGGTTAAAAATGGTTTGGCCAATGGAATAATCAGAAAGAGGATTTTCAGCTTGGTTCAACACATTTAACCTTCCAGTTTTCATATCAATTACTTGGGTAGTTCCAGGATTTTCTAAATTGGAGAATTGGTCTAAAAGGTAACGACCATTTGGACTTAGTTTAGTTTGATGTACGCCTGGTTTAGTGGTGATTTTTTGTAATTCAGCACCATCTAAATGAATGGAATAAGTATGTGATTCTCTTGGGTCTTCCCCAGTACCTTGAAAGTATATGGTGTTTTCTTTAACAGCTAATAAAGCAGTGGTTACCCATTTGTTTTTTGTAACCTGGTTAAGAAGCTTACCGTCCGTATTGTATCGATATAGATTCATAAATCCATCGCGTTCACTAAACGTGATGAATTCATCATTTTTTTTAGGTACAAAATATAAAGGATACTCAGGTTCTACCCATTTATCGTTTTTTTCTTCAAAAATGGTTTTAATTCGTTCACCAGTGTTTACATCGTATTGAGCCCACTTCATGTGATTTTGGTCTCTATTTAGTTCAGCTATGTAAATAAAATGATCGTCCGGACTCCATGTAAGATTGGTCACATAATCATCTTTTTCATGAACGGGTTGAAGGTAAATAAGCGTTTTTCTTTTAGTATTGTAGACACCTACTTTACCATGTTCACTAGTCTGTCCAGCCATAGGGTATTTAACAGACTTTAATGATCCAGGGGTTTGATTGATGTCGAGTAAAGGGTAATCATGCACATCGGTTTCATCCTTTTCATAAAAGGCCACTATCTCTCCATTGTTACTCCAAAAAATACCATTTTTAATTCCAAATTCATTTCGATGAATGGATTGTCCAGCTACAAAATTTGGATCTACATGTTTGGTTATGGCTTCTGCAGAATCCAATGAATGAGCTAGATATAGATTATTTTTTATGGTGTAAGCAAGTTGTTTCTTTGTTGGACTTAGGGTTAGGTTTTCTGCCTTTTTGGGGTAGCTAAAAGTAATTGCACCGTTTTTCGTTTGAGCATAGTATTCACCTTGTTGTACATAATGTAATGACTTATCATTTTCAAAAGTTAATCTTGTTATTTCAGCTAAATCCGTATTGATCTTTAAATCTTTACTGTAAAGCTTTTTGGTTCCTTTTTTGGTAGGTTGATAAAGAATAAGGGCATCTTTTTCCTTTTTATATAATGAATTCGTTAAAGTCCAATCTAATCCATATAAATTATCTGGGTAGAGTCCTTTGTAATATCCAAGAACAGCATCTTGTAGCGTCAATTCTTTTTTTGCTTCTTGGCTAAAATGAGATGTAGATACTAAAAATAGAATGGAAAATAAAATGGGAAATCTCATAATTAAATTTTCTCAAATATATTCAATTACATTCATGTGAGGAGTAATACAATAATGTGTATCTTGTTTATCAAATTCTATGCCCATTCAGCATTCACATTTCGATATCGTCTTCGCAGGTTGGGGTGCCAGTACTTGCCTTCTATTAAAAGAGATGGAAAAACATGGTCTGTTGAGTGATTGTCGTGTTGCAATAATTGATCCAAGCACCAAAAAAGAAAATGACAAAACGTTTTGTTTTTGGGCCCATAAAGATGACGAAATTTTGTTGGATCATCAAGATTTAATTAGCCATCACTGGACACACATTCAAATCAACAACAACCAAAAAACCCCGATTGGTCCTCTTCAATACTACCACATCAATAGCTTGGACTTATATGATGCTACTCGTGCTATAGTAGATAAGTTTAACATTGAAATGGTGGCTGGAAAAGTTGAAAAAATTATCAAGCAAGATGCCTATCAAATTTCCACTGAAAAACAGCAAATTAGCAGTGATTGGATATTTGATAGTAGACCACCAGATTTTAGTACAATTAAGAATAATCCATATTATATTTCACAGTCTTTTTATGGGCTAAAAATTGAATTAAAATCCTCTCAGTTTGATCGTGAAGTGTATCATATGATGGATTTTCGGGTGAATCAACAAAAATCAACACAGTTTATTTATATCCTTCCATATGATCAACATACTGGTTTAGTAGAGTTAACACGTTTTGGAAAGTTATTGGTTAAAAAAGAGGAAGCTAAAAAAATATTAAATGAATATATTCTTCAGCAGTATGGGGAGTATGCTACACTAGATCACGAAAATGGTGTAATACCCATGAGCTCTTTATTGCCTAAAAAAAGCAAAAAAGATAAGTGGGTTAATATAGGTACACGTGGTGGAAGTGTGAAACCAAGTACGGGATATGCATTTAAAAATATGCATAAGCATGCTAAGCAAATATGTGCTAATGGAAAGCTGAATAACGTCTCATTTAAGGCCAATCCTCGTTTTTTATTTTATGATCAATTATTACTTATTATTTTAACGCTTTGGCCTTTAAAGGGTAAGCCCATATTTGAACGTTTATTTAAAGTGCGTTCTCCCAATTTTGTATTAAAATTTTTGGACGAAAAATCTTCTTTTAGAGAAGACTTATCCATGTTTACTCAACTTCAAATAGGTTCATTTTTAAAAGCAACAGCAGTATGGCTGTTTTGGAAAATGAAATGGGTTTTACCTTTATTATTTATGTGGCTATATGCCCTGATGGGACATGATCATTTTAGTGATAAACAAGTTTTTTTTAGTTCATTTGATGTGTGTGTCTTGGTTTCAGGACTATTGCTTGTTGGTATTCCGCATGGTGCGTTAGATCACCTCACAGAAGGCTTGTTTGCTGAAAAAAAAGTAACCATTAAGTTTATCTTTTCATATTTAGGACTAATGCTTCCTATATTTTTAGTGTGGTATGTTTTTCCTACTGCTGGTTTACTGATATTTCTGCTTTATTCTGCATGGCATTTCGGTCAAACAGACGTTAAAAACTGGGGATTTTCAAATCCTTTATTAGCTTTTGGTTGGGGAGTATCTCTTCTTGCTTTTTTATTTGGTACACATTTCAATGAATTCAATTACATCCTTTCTATAATTGGAGTTCAGCCCCTTCCAATGGTTAACGATATTGATATTTGGTCATATGCTTTGTTGCTATGTCCAATTGTTGTTGCTATGGTCTACAAAAAATGGAATTGGCTTGGTTTGATTACTTTTTTAATGCTTGCTCAAAACCTAGGGTTACTGGTTGCATTTGGTCTTTATTTTATTTTTTACCACAGCCTAACAGGGTGGTATAATTTAAAATCTACTTTAAAGTGGTCACACCTAAAAATGTATACTCAAGCATTACCGTTTAATTTAGGTGCTATCTTGTTGTATTGGATACTTTTTGTAAAACTTGAAAACAGCTTTGAAGTAAATGCAGCACTCTTTTTAGTTTTTCTGTCTTGTGTGAGCTTTCCTCATGTCATTTGCATGAGTAAGTTTTATCAAAAAAACAACTTAGGAATAACGTAAATCTGTACTAAAATTGTGAGGAAATTTAGCCACAATTTCTTTGTAGAAATCCATAATCACTTTCATGTCAGCAGCCATGTTGTCGGTTGGGAAAATGACCTTACCCACACCAGCAATTTTATTTTTATAGTCAAGATAAGCTAAGCAAATGGGCACATTGGCTTTCTTGGCTACGTGATAAAATCCACTTTTCCATTCTTTTTTTAATGACCTTGTACCTTCTGGTGTGATAGCCATGACAAACTTTTCTTTTAAACTGAAAAAACTTGCCATGGTATCTACGTTACTGATTCCTTTTTGAGAATTGCCTTTGGTGTCAATAGGTAAACCACCTATGGGTTTAATAATGAGGTTAAATGGAAAACGAAACCACTGTTTTTTGATGGTGAATCTGTAAGGGATTTTTAATGCCTTAAAAGACAATACCGAAAAAAGAAAATCCCAGTTACTCGTGTGTGGTGCGCCAATAAGTACACATCTGTCATACTCCTTTGGAATTTCAGGATTAAGTTTCCAACCAAATAACCTTAAAATGAATTTATACATGGTTTATTTTAAATCAAAATTAGATACAATTATGGACTAGCCATTTCCATTAATGTGGCACAAATAATGGCTCCATAGGTGCCAAGCGCATATCCCAAAACAGCTAATAGTACACCTACAGGTGCAAGGCTAGGGTGAAACGCTGATGCTACCACTGGGGCTGATGCAGCACCTCCAACATTGGCTTTACTTCCTACCGCTAAAAAGAAAAAAGGAGCTTTAATTAGTTTGGCTACAGAAAATAGTAGTCCCACATGAAAAGCCATCCAAATTAAGCCCACTACAATCAGTAACGGCTCTTCTAGTGCTTTAGTAATATCCATTTTCATCCCGATAATGGCTACCAATAAATAGATAAATACACTTCCAATTTTGGAAGCACCAGCGCCCTCTAGCGATCTGAGTTTAGAAAAGGACAAGGACAACCCAAAAGTAGTGGCAATGACTACAACCCAAAAGAAATGACTGGTAAGTACCGTATCGGCAAAGTAAGGGATTACATCTCCAATTTTTACCATGAAACTGCCTAAGAAATGCGATAACCCTACACCTCCCAAAGCAATGGCGGCAATTTTAATGAGGTCCTGAAACGTGGTGTTTTTTTCTACTGTACTGCTGTAGTTTTCCATTTTATCTTTCAAGTCATCAATAGCACTAGAATCGGCTTTAAGCCAACGGTCAATTTTAGCTGACTTTCCTGCTCCCAGTAGAATTAAAGCCATCCAAATATTAGCTACCACAATATCTACGGTGATCATGGCTCCATATTTTGAAGGGTTATATTGGTAAAGCTCCAACATAGCCGTTTGATTGGCACCTCCTCCAATCCAGCTTCCAGCTAGGGTAGCTAGTCCTCTCCAAGCGGCATCAAAGTCCAATCCACCTACTGTTTCAGGGGAGAATAGAGTCGTAATGAGAATAGCAATGGGACCCCCAACTACAATACCTACCGTGGCTGTGAAAAACATGATCAATGCCTTGGGCCCTAGTCGAAGAATTCCCTTTAAATCTGTACTTAGTGTCATTAAAATTAAAGAAGCAGGTAAAAAATAGTTTTTAGCTACGGGCCAAAGTCCAGAAACTTTAGGAGATATCACACCAAATGTACTCAGCAAAGAGGGAAGTAGATAACACAATAATAAAGCAGGAACAAACTTGTAGAACCCTTTGAGGGATTTCAGGTTAGAGGTGTAAAATATAAGAGCGAGGCAGGAAACCAATAAACCAAGTACAACGGCGTCATCGGTAATTAGTGGCATTTCAAGCTCTTTTTGTTCTGTTTCGTTCATAATAAAGGGAAAGGTAGAATTATTTTTGACGATAAGCGTCTCTTAACTTTTTAAGTTCCTCTCGCCAATTGTCAATTTGCTTTTTGTTTTGGTCAATTTGCTGTTGAAATTGATCCAACATACTGCTCCCTTTACTAGATGAAAAAAAATTGAGGTTATTTTCCAGTTGAGACGTTTCTTTTAGGGCTTTGTCAATTAATTTACTGATACGACTTTTCTCTTGCATAAATGCTTTGTCAGGATCTGAAGAGTTGTTTAATAAAGATGATTTAATAGCTTTTTGAATTTGGTGACGTTGTTCATCTGAGAATTTATTTTTCTCCATCCCGTTTTTAACCGCAGCTTCAAAATTTTTCATAGTAGACACCGTATCTTTTTTGGGTACACCACCAATTTTTTGAAATTCGTCAATGAAAGAAGTTAGTCCTTCAAAATCCACCTCTTTATTAGCTGTAAATGTCTTGATGAGCTCTTTTTTAAGCGCTAAATTCTTTTTCTCTTCTTCAAAGAGGGCATTTTTGGCTGCATTCTTTTGATCAAAAAAAGCATCACATTGTTGCCTGAATTTTTTCCATAATTTTTGCTCTGCAAATCGACCTGCATGACCAATCTTTTTCCATTCTCCCTGCAGTTGCTTAATGAGTTGTGGATTGCCATTTTCTGCAATATTTTCTACAAATCCCTTAGCCTTGTCCACAATTGCTTGTTTAGCATCTGCATTGGCTTTCCATTTTTTCTTTTCTGTGTTTAAAAATGAATTTCGCTTTTCAAAGAAGGCGTCAAAATGGGAACGAAACTCATTCCATACTTCATCGCTTATATTTTTGGCAACAGGACCTGCTTTTTTCCATTCCTCTTGTAGGTTTTTAAACTTCTGGGTTTTAGATTCCCATGATTTAGCATCTTCAGGGATTATGGATCCCAATTCTTTAGCCTTTTCAATGAGGGTTTTCTTTTTCGCTAGGTTTTCTTTGAGATTGGATTTAAGTTGTACATAGTAATCATTGATTCTGTGCTGAATGGTATGTACTTCTTCCCAGTATTCTTTTTTTATGTTTTCCCAGTGTTCTTTAAAAGTGGGACCAATCTCTTCCCATTTGTTTTGCAATACCTTGAGTTCAATACGAAGCTTGCCAATATCTTTTAGTGCACTAAGGGCCTTAAGCTCATGAATCACTTGATTCTTCAAGGAATAGTTTCGCTTTAGATCGTTTTCTTTTAACTCTTTGTAGATGTTAAAGTTGTAATTAAATGCTTCATTGAGTCGGCTGTATTCTTTTTGAATCTTTTGTTGAAATTTTTCGGGTATATCACCAATGTCGTTCCACTTTTCACGAATTCCTTTAATGCCGTTTGCCAATTCTGCTAATTTTTCTTTGTCATTAATGAGAGTCTCAAAATCTTTTAGTAGGGTTTCTTTTAATTTGAGATTGGCTTTTTCACCCTTTTCTTTTTCAGCCGCTTTTTTGGCTTCGTTTTTTTCAAAAGAAGCTATTGCTTTTAGAATCGCTACATTCAATTCCTCTTCGGCTGGATTTAGTGTATTTTCTTTCTCTTCCAGCTTTTCGTATGCCTCTATTTCTTGCTCATAAACGGCTTTAAAGATTCCAATTTGATGTTGTGCCTCTTTGATAGCAAGGTCATTCTCTGCTCCAATGAAATTTTGGATATTTTTCAGTAAATCTGATTTATTGACTTCCATCCCTTAAAATTTGGCCTCAAATGTAGAAAAATTCCCATATTCCACCCAAACAAGCCGTCTTAATTTCCATCCAGTTGTTTTAGGGATCGATAATCAATTTTATTCTTTTTTAGTTTTTTCCTCACTCTATAGAAATTAGTTTCAATGGTTCGTTTGGATACATTCATGCATTCTGCTAATTTATCTGGATCCAATTTGAGGTAATCTATAAAGGCATATTTTTTCTCGTGTTCAGTTAGAAAAAAGTATTCATCAATCACTCTTATAGCACTCCTGTATTTGAGTTGAAATTTATCTTTCATAAAATTCCAGTTAATGGCAAAATAATCCATTTCTTCTTGGGTAATGTATTGTACTTTTTTAATAAGCTTCTTTTTTTCTTTTTTAAATCTGTAATACCAATTAATGTAGGTAAATAACATAAGTGTAAGAATCAGTCCAACGTTCAGGAAGATAAATAACGAAAATGAATTGGACTTTTTACCTAATAAGTTTGTTAACTGGATATTGTCCATGTCAAAGTAAGAAAGAGAAGATACCACAGCGATGACTAGGGTAGTCCATACCCAAACACCTAATGTTCTAAAAATGATATTAGCTATAAACGGAATA
>CAZJVX010000055.1:0-9273 GCA_964549345.1 uncultured Flavobacteriales bacterium
TAAGAGTAATGGAATTAATGGATCAATATGAATCCTCTAGAAGAGGTCTTTACTCAGGATCTATAGGATTAATTAAACCAAATGGAGATTTTGATCTTAATGTAGTCATAAGAACTTTGATTTACAATAAAGCAAAACAGCTCTTGTCATTTCACGTTGGTGGTGCGATAACCATTCAAAGTTCAGCTGAAGAAGAATATGAAGAAACATTAACAAAAGCAGCTTCTCTTTTTAAAGCATGTGAAAATGATTGATTATCAAAAAATATTTTTAGCCTTTTTACATGAAAATGGTATTTCTAATAATGAAACCTTTTTAATGGGAATTTCGGGCGGGGTAGATTCTATGAGTTTATTACACCTTTCTCAAACTTGTGGTTTAAACGTGATTGCAGCACATGTAAATTATCAACTTAGAAAAGAGGAAAGCGACTTAGACGAAAAACTAGTCATAGAATATTGCCATGCAAATAACATCGAATTATTGACAAAAAGAGTAGATATAAGTAAGAATGTTCAAGTTGAGGCAAGAGAAATCCGCTACACTTTTTTCCATCAAATAGCAAATCAAAAAAAATGTAATTATATCATGACCGCTCACCATCAAAATGATGATCATGAAACCCTTCTTTTACATTTAATAAGAGGAAGCGGAATGAAAGGGCTTAAAGGTATCCCAAAAAAAAGATCCAATATAATTAGGCCTGGAATATGCTTTAGTAAAAAGCAATTATTGGAGTATGCAAAGTTAAACAAGGTACCCTACAGAGAAGACCAATCCAATCACGAAATTAAATACGATAGGAACTTTTTAAGAAATAATGTGCTAAGCTCTATTTACAAAAGGTTTGAAAAAGCTGAAACAGGTATAACCCAATCAATGCGATATATAAAAGAAGATTATACCCTTTTAGAAGAGTTAATTAATGAAAAATTAGAAAAGAACATTAAATACGAAAATAAGAATATCAAAATCCAACACGATAAATCCATAAATCCGTTGTGTTATATTCATTATTTAAAGGCATTTGGATTTAATCATGATCAAGCTAAAAATTGGGTGTCAAACCGAAAACAATCTGGTAAGATAATGGTCGCAAAAGAGTATCAAATAACTCAGGATAGAAATTTTTGGATCATAAGTAAGAAGTTTGAAAAAAAAGATGTAAAAGTTGAAATTTCAAATCATTGTGAAATGATTAAAGAACCATTGGGGTTATCATTCCATATATCTGAAGATATCCCAAAAAAATACACAAATACAAATAATGTAGTTTTTTTTGATGCAGATAAATTATCTTTTCCTTTAACCATTAGAACATGGAAAAATGGAGATAGAATTAGACCACTGGGGATGAAAGGGTCAAAAAAGATTAGTGATATTTTAATTGATAAAAAAACACCCTTAAATGAGAAAAATAAAACCTATGTAGTCACTTCAAATGGACATATAATTTGGCTAATCGGATATATTATAAATGACCTATTTAAAATAAATAATAAGACCACAAGGGTATATAAAATTGAACGTATTTCAAGTTAGTTAGTCACAAAATCTTGCATTTTTAATGGATTTTTTGTAATTTTTCTATTCTATAATTTTTTACAAATATGACCATTGCACCTACTCTCATAGAAAAAGAGAATGTTGTTGATTTATTATTTCCGAACATTCCCCTAGAAAAATCTAAAGCTGATATGAATAAACTCATCCAGAAGTTAAGAAGATCTATGGTTTTAGGTAATATTCACAGAACAAAGATGAGAATCATATTTGAGGATAGTATAGGTTTAAAAGAAGTCAGAACAACGATATGGGCAGTAGGTGATAAAAATATTGTGCTCAAAAAAGGTGTTGTTATCCCAATTAACAGAGTAGTAGACGTAATTCTTTAACAATAGTGTTTATTCATCAAGTAATTCTTGCTTCAAGAAAATTTACTTGTAAATTTGAATATTATTTCAATCGTATATTTTGAAGAATATTTTTATTTTTTTTTCTTTCACTTTTATTTTTATCTCAACTACAATTGCTCAAAATTATAATGACTCATTAGTTAATAGTAAAAAGCTTGTTAAGGAAGACCCTAGAGATAAGGTTAAATACAGTTTATCTTTGGAGCAAACAGGTTGTGAAGCGTATGTTATCGCTAATATAGAAATTATTGATGGCTGGCACATCAATGGTGCCAATTTACCAATTGATTGTTATTCATTGCCAACTGAAATCATATTGGTTCAAGACACGTTGCTTTTTATGGATTCTGATTTTATAATTGAACCAGAATATGAAGAAATTTATGATAAGGTAGCGAAAGAAATGTTGTACTTGCATGATGGTGCTATTACTATGAAAAAAAAAATAACCCTTTTAACAGATAGTAATTTTGTACTAAAAGGCACATTTACTTTTCAAACGTGTGATGATGTACATTGTCTTCCCCCATTTTCTGATGAATTCACATTGAAAATATCTGGTTGCAGTCAAAAGTCTGGCGCCAATGAAAAAAAATCAAACGAAGTAGTGATTATCATTTTTGGATTAATATCGGTGCTAATTATTTCTACCCTAATTATTAGAAAAAGAAAAGCATGAAATTGCAAAAAAAATTATATTCTTTTTTAACGGTCTTTTTTACCCTATTTCTAACAATTGGTTGGGCATCAAACCCTATAACGTGGAGTGTGAAATCTAACCACTTGGGTAATCAAGAATATGAAGTTTCTATTACAGCCAATCTAGAGAGTGGATGGCATTTATATTCTCAGTTTTTAGAAAGTGATGAGGGCCCTTTATCAACCTACATCACCTACAATCTAAATGGAGTTTTTGAAACAATAGGGCCAACAAAGGAAGTTAACATCGAAAATAAATATGACCCTGTTTGGGATATGGAAATTAGCTTCTTTAGTCACATTGCTGTATTTAAACAAAAAATTAAGTCATTAAATCCAGACTCATTAGTTTTTACAGGCAACGTCAATTACATGATATGTGATGAAACGCAATGTTTACCACCAGATGACTACTCGTTTACTGTGGATCTTAGCAAAGGTCAATCCATTGAAAAAGAGGTCGTTTATAAAACGGATAGTTCAACATTAGCCATCATACCTAAATTAGAAAATTTTGACCTTAACACTCCTATCATTGACACTTGTGGAGAAACAGAAGAGAGTAATAAAAGTTTTTGGACACTCTTGCTATTGGGATTTTTTGGCGGATTAATTTCTCTTTTTACTCCCTGTGTATTTCCAATGGTCCCATTAACTGTTAGTTTTTTTACTAAGGGAGGTCAAGAAAAAGGCTCTGGAATTGGGAAAGCACTTCTATATGGTTTTTCCATTATTTTAGTGTATGTTTCTTTAAGTTTCCCTTTCTACTTCCAAGGTACAGACCCTGAAGTATTAAATAAAATATCATCGAGTGCCCTTTTAAATGTGATATTTTTTGTCATATTCCTAGTATTCGCATTTTCTTTTTTTGGTTATTACGAACTCACATTACCCACCAGCTGGGCTAATAAAGCAGATAAGGCTGCTGACATTGGTGGAGTGATCGGAGTTATGTTTATGGCCCTTGTCCTAGCTATTGTTTCATTCTCTTGTACTGGACCTCTTTTGGGTTCTGTTTTAGCTGGCTCCTTAGATAAGGGTCCAGTCCCCATTACCATGGCTATGTTAGGTTTTGGAGTTGGACTTGGGTTGCCTTTTACACTTTTTGCCGCTTTTCCTTCTATTATGAAGTCATTACCTCAATCTGGTGGATGGTTAAACTCAGTTAAAGTTGTTTTAGGATTTGCTGAATTAGCTCTCGCATTTAAGTTTTTGTCCACAGCTGATTTGGTTGAACACTGGGGCTTTTTGAAGTATGAAGCATTCCTAATTATTTGGATAATATGTGCGATTGGAACCGCACTATATTTATTTGGATGGATTAAGTTCCCTCACGATAGTCCTATTCAAAAACTAAAACCCACACGAATTGTACTTGCTTTAACCTTCGCTGTTCTTGGCGTTTATTTTGCACTAGGCTTTAGAGTTAATGAAAATACAAACACATACAGCTCACTTAATCTTTTGAGTGGAGTTGCCCCACCAGTTTCATACAGTTGGTTCCACCCTAGTGAATGTCCAAACGGGTTAAATTGTTTTCATGATTTTGAAACAGCAATAATCCAAGGAAAAGAAGAAAATAAACCTTTACTGATTGATTTTACAGGGCATGCCTGTACCAATTGCAGGAGAATGGAAGATAACGTTTGGAGCAAACAGGAAGTATTTGATATACTCGATGATGAGTATATTTTGGTGTCTTTATATGTAGATGATCGTAAAGAATTACCAAAAGAGCTACAAGGTGAAATCACAATAGTAATGAATGACGGCACCAAAAAACAAAAGAAAATTAAAACCGTAGGGGACAAATGGGCTACCTTCGAAGCTAATGTTTTTCAAAAGGTGTCTCAGCCATTTTATGTACTGATAAGCCCCGATGGGAATCTACTAAATCACCCTGTAAGTTATACGCCAAATGCACAAGATTATGCTGATTGGCTAAATTGCGGTATCGATGCATGGAACCAATTAAATCAAACCTCATCTCTTTAAGTAAAACTTTAGTTTATTTTCTTATTCTGTATTTAATTTTGATTACAGGAAATACTTTTAGTCAGGACAAGGTTATATGGAAAATCTCTTGTAATAAATTAAAAAGTGAAATTCATTTTAAAGCAAAAATTGAGAAGGGATGGCATCTGTATGCCATATATGTACCTTTCCCTGAGGATGGCCCACTTCCTACCTCCATTCAATTCCACAAAAAAAAAGGAATAACATTAAAAGACTCTCTGATTCAGTACAACCCTGTTATTATGTATGATAAAAATTTCGGATTGGATTTAGCTTATTATGAAGATTCAACTACATTCAGACAGCCAATCACAATTAATAAAAAAAAAGGATATCTTAATGGATCTATTGACTACATGACATGCAATGATAAAATGTGTATACCTTATCAATACCCTTTTGAAATCGAAATTAATCGTCCAAATTAGGTGCTAACCATTTTAACATAACCGATTCGTCTACAGCTTTACGATTTGCTAAATCAGTTACCTGATCTTTTTTAATCTTTCCTAAACCAAAGTATTTAGCCTCTGGGTGGGCAAAATACCAACCTGAAACAGAGGATGCTGGGAACATGGCTAACGACTCTGTTAAAGTAACCCCAATATTTTCTTCCGCATTTAACAGCTTGAATATAGTTTGCTTTTCAGTATGATCAGGACAAGCAGGATAGCCTGGAGCAGGTCGAATACCGCTGTATTTTTCTCTTATTAGTTCCTCATTATTAAATGATTCATTAGAAGCATATCCCCAAAACTCTTTTCTTACTTTTTCATGTAAATATTCAGTAGCTGCTTCTGCAATTCTATCAGCTATTGCCTTTATCATTATAGAGTTGTAATCATCTAAGTCTTCTTCATATTGCTTTGCGATATCTGCTACATTTTTACCAGCAGAAACTACAAATGCACCTAAATAATCTGTTGCCTCATCTGATTTAGGACGAATAAAATCACTTAATGCTATATTTTTTGCTTTAACTGATTTTGATGTCTGTTGCCTTAACGTATGAGATTTAGCGATTGCCTCCCCTTTTTCGTCAATTAAGTGAATATCATCATTTTGATCGCTAAAAGCTTGCCAAAAACCATAAACTACGTCTACCTGAATGGTGTTTTCTTCAATTACTTTTGATAAGACTTTTTGGGCATCATCGTATAATTTTTGAGCCTCTAGGCCTACTATTTCATCATTTAAAATTTTGGGGAATCTTCCATGAAGTTCCCAAGTTTGAAAAAAAGGTGTCCAATCTATGTAAGGAACGATTTCTTCCAATGGCAAATCATACCACACATGTGAACCCATTTTTCTTGGCTTGGTTGGGTTGTATTTATTCCAGTTTATTTGGAATTTATTTTTTCTAGCTTGATCTATAGTCAAAAATGATTTTTGATCCTTCTTCTTGTTATGATAATCTCTTAATGTTTGATATTCAGATTTTGTTTTTGCTAAGAAATCCTCCTTACCTTTACCAAGCAGACTCCCTGCAACTGTTACAGATCTAGAAGCATCCAAAACGTGAATGGCTTGAGAAGAGGGTAATGCTTGCTCTATTTTAACAGCAGTATGGACTCTAGATGTGGTAGCTCCACCAATCAATAATGGTACTCGTATTTCATTTCTTTCCATTTCTTTAGCTACATCAATCATTTCATCTAAGGAAGGAGTAATCAATCCACTAAGCCCTATGATATCTACCTTATTTTTTTTGGCTTCCTCAATAATTTTGTAAGCAGGAACCATAACTCCTAAATCAATAATTTCATAATTATTGCACCCCAAAACAACTCCAACAATATTTTTCCCTATGTCATGTACGTCTCCCTTCACTGTTGCTAAAAGAATTTTACCCTTTGTATGCTTTACTGTCTTTTCTGCTTCGATGAAAGGCGTTAGATAAGCCACTGCTTTCTTCATGACTCTTGCAGACTTAACTACCTGAGGTAGAAACATTTTCCCTTCGCCAAATAAATCGCCAACTGTATTCATTCCATTCATTAATGGCCCTTCAATGACTTCTATTGGCCTATTTACCAATTTTCTTACTTCTTCAACGTCCTCCTCGATATATTCTGTAATTCCTTTAATTAACGCATATTCCAGTCTATCCTCAACAACTTTATCTCTCCATTTTAATACCTTCTCATTGCCTTTTTTATTTTCAAAAGAAACTTGTGATGCATATTCTAATAACACTTCAGTAGCATTATTTTTTCTGTTTAGTAAGACATCTTCTACTTTATCCAACAGTTCTTTTGGTATATCATCATAGACTTCAAGCATGGTGGGATTTACAATCCCCATATCCATCCCTTCATTTATGGCGTGAAAAAGAAAGGCAGAATGCATGGCTTCACGAACAGAATTATTACCTCTAAATGAAAATGAAACATTACTTACTCCTCCACTAACGTGGGCACCTGGTAAATTTTCTCTGATCCATCGAGTTGCTTTAAAAAAATCAACAGCATTATTTTTATGTTCCTCCATCCCCGTACCCACTGGAAAAACATTTGGATCAAAAATGATATCTTGAGCTGGGAAATTTACTTTATCCACTAAAATGTTATAAGATCTTTTACAAATCTCTACCCGTCTTTCGTAGCTATCAGCCTGTCCCTTCTCATCAAAAGCCATGACAATAACAGAAGCTCCATAAAGTTTAATTTTTTTTGCCTGAGATATAAAAACTTCTTCGCCTTCTTTCAAGGAAATGGAGTTAACAACACCTTTTCCCTGAATACACTTTAAACCCGCCTCAATGATAGACCACTTAGAAGAATCAATCATAACAGGCACTCTAGAAATATCAGGTTCTGCCGCAATTAGGTGTAAAAATCTAACCATAGCCTTTTCACCATCCAACATCCCCTCATCCATGTTAATATCTATTATTTGAGCGCCCCCTTCTACTTGTTCTCTTGCGATGTCAATAGCTTCCTCAAAATTTTCTTCTTTTATTAACCTCAAAAACTTTTTTGAACCTGTTACATTGGTACGTTCTCCTACGTTTACAAAATTTGTATCAGGAGTAAAAATTAATGGCTCAAGACCAGACAACTTCATGTATGGAATATTATGCCATTTAAACACATACTTTGAGCTATATTGTTCTAATAAACTCATGTAAGATCAATTGCTCTAGGCTTGTAATTGGAAGCTAACTTGGAAATAGCGTGAATGTGCTCCGGAGTGGTTCCACAACAGCCCCCAATTATATTTATTAAACCATCATCTAAAAACCTCTCTAGTTGCTCACACATAATTGACGGAGTTTCATCATATGTTCCAAATTCATTAGGCAATCCTGCATTGGGGAATGCACTAATATAAAAAGTAGATTTATTAGCTAATGTTTTTATATATGGTTGCATGTCCTTTGCCCCTAATGCGCAATTGAGTCCTACACTTAATAAAGGTAAATGAGAGATTGAAATTAGAAATGCTTCAGTTGTTTGACCAGTTAAAGTTCGGCCGCTTGCATCTGTTATTGTACCAGAAACCATTATGGGCACCCTAATTTCCATCTCAATAAAAGATTGTTCAATTGCAAATAATGCAGCTTTAGCGTTTAATGTATCAAATACTGTCTCAACTAAAAGAATATCAACCTCTCCATCGATCAATCCCTTAACTTGCTCTTTATATGCTTCAACTAGTTGATCAAAATTGATATTTCTAAATCCAGGATCATTTACATCAGGAGAAATAGATGCTGTTCTGTTTGTAGGACCCATTGAACCAGCCACAAATCGAGGCTTATTTGGGTCCTTATTTGTGAACTCTTCAGCTACTTTCTTGGCTATTTGAGCACCATGAAAATTAATTTCATAAGCATACTTTTCTAAGTTGTAATCTGCTTGGGCAATACTAGTCCCAGAAAAGGTGTTAGTTTCTACGATATCTGCACCTGCCTCAAAATAAGCTCGATGTATAGATTCAATGATGTCAGGTCTTGTTAAACTTAGTAAATCATTATTACCTTTTAATGAGCTTGGGTGATCTTCAAACCAGTTCTTTCTAAAATCAGCTTCTTGTAAATCATGTCGCTGAATCATCGTTCCCATGGCCCCATCTAGTACTAGAATTCTCTCTTTAATAACTTCTTGTATTCGCTTCATTAAATGCAAAAAAAAATCTCTTTCAATGGAAAGAGATTTAATATTAATATGTTAACGTTCTATTATCTCTTATCTTGATTTACATTAAAGTAATCCGGAAGTAGCACCTGCCTTTTTGGGGTTGCTAAGATTTCATTGGGCCGTATCCCTCCATCTTTCTGGATAAGTTATAAAGAACTTCTTCAAATATAATTACTATGGAACGAATTCCAAATTTTATTCAAGTCTTTGCTTTTAAAGATTTGAATAAGTGAACAATTTGTTTTCTAAATAAAAAAAACAAAATTATATATGGAATTATCATCAAAAAAAGGATCCCCATATTTAAACCATTGCCTACAGTAAAATCCTCTTTATTGCTTGAAATTATTTGGGCCCTACATGTTGAACACCCTTGAGATAAAGATTGTAATGAAAATGTAATCATTAATATTAGGAATGATATTTTATAAAAGTATCTCAAATGTAATAAGGTTCAATCATGAAAAAAACAACTACTCCTGTGATAGCAACGTACAGCC
>CAZJVX010000056.1:0-9175 GCA_964549345.1 uncultured Flavobacteriales bacterium
CTCGGGACTTTATCAACCTGATTCCATTTTTAACAAACTAGAAATAAAACCGCTACCTTATTTTGGATTAGGATTAAGAATTAAGTTTAAAAAAGGGAAAATTATTGTAGACGAAGTTCTTCCAAATAGTAGTGCTGAAGAATCTGGAATAGCAATTAAAGATGAAATTATTTGTATTGATCAAGATAGTTTAAATCAAGTTTATTATTATGCAGATTTTGACCAGTTAACCACATCAAGAAATAAATCCATCAGCAAGCTTACCATCGTAAGAAAAGATGATACACTCAACTTTCAGGTTAAAAAACAAGATATTGATGGGTATGGCCTGTTACCTTTACCTTTATTCGATTACAAAGAGTGCATGAACAATTACAAGGGTGCTATTAAAGCCTTTGACTTAATTTACCCCGATTCTATTACTAATGGAGAAATTACAGAATTTGGAATAAGATACATGCTAGAACAGCTTGATCCTCATTCTACCTATATCTCACTTGAAGAAATTCATGACATGAATGCTCCATTGAAAGGTTCATTTTCTGGTGTGGGGATTCGTTTTCAGATCTTGAAAGATACTATCATGGTTGTACAAGCTATTCCTGGTGGTCCGTCTGAAAAAGTTGGATTGATGGCTGGAGATCAAATTATCAAAATTAATGATCAATTGGTAGCGGGTATTGGCATGAAAAATAAGGGAGTAAGGGATAGGTTACTTGGCGATAAAGGAACAAAAGTGAATGTATCCATTAAAAGAAGAAATCAAAAGAATATTATTGACTTTGAAATTGTTAGAGATAAAATTCCAATTTACAGTGTAGATGCATCCTACATGGTTAATTCAAATACAGGTTACATAAAACTCAATAACTTTTCGTCCACCACCATATCAGAAATTCGAAAGGCTACTTTCGATCTTAAAGACCAGGGTATGGAAAATTTAGTATTAGATCTTCAAAATAATGGAGGTGGATACCTGAGAACAGCAGTAGATTTATCTGATGAATTCCTTTCTGGAATCAAAAAAATTGTTTCAACTAATGGCAGAAAATTTCCTGAAAGGAAATATACTACAGGTAGAAAAGGGCTTCTTGAAGATGGGAAATTGATTATTTTGGTTAACGAAAGTAGTGCTAGTGCAAGTGAGATTGTTTCGGGGGCAGTTCAAGATTGGGATCGTGGATTGATAGTAGGGAGAAGAACATTTGGTAAAGGCCTAGTTCAAAAACCTATAGAGCTTCCTGATGGTTCTCAAGTTCGGATAACTACCTCCAAATATTACACACCAAGTGGTAGATGTATTCAAAAACCCTACGAGGAAGGATCAATGGCCTATAGAAAAGAAAAGTACAGCAGATACAACTCTGGTGAATCGTTCAATGCAGACAGCATGAAATTCAACTCTGACGAGTCCTACCAGACACTATTAAAAGAAAGAACCGTCTATGGAGGTGGGGGTATCATTCCAGACTATTTTGTTCCTCTTGATACCACAGGTACTAGTGCATATTTTAATAAATTGATTCGAAAAGGTATATTCAATCAATTTGCACTATCCTGGGTCAATAAAAACAGAGAATATCTAGAAAAGAAGTATCCAAACTTTGATAAGTTTAATTCCAAATTTGACACACAAAATGCAGTTGATGAATTAATCAAATATGCTGAAGCTGAAGGACTAGAATTCAAAGAAGATCAGTACAATAAGGCAAAACACGTGATTCATACAAGATTAAAGGCAAATATTGCACAGGATTTATTCAACTATAAAAAATTCTATCAAATCATTAATAATTTAAATAATGCATTAGAAAAATCGCTTGAACTTTTAAAAGATGACAAAGCCTTCTCTAAATTAGCTATGAATAACAATTAATAACATGCAAGATAAAAGCAACATTTCTCTTATAATTTCAGGGGTTGCCCTAGCCATTTCCTTATATGCATTATTTGGAAATAAAAATGAAAACAGATTTGTAAAATCAAATGATAAGGTTTACATCCCTGCTGACCCGAAGGCGAAAAATGGAATTCAAGAATTCAAAAACCAGTTAGAAAACAGTCCACTTACTGATCCAAATATAAATCTTGATAAAACACCAAAAACTACCGTTTCCTTTTCAAATGACAGCCACGATTTTGGCAATATAGAACAAGATACAGAGAACAAATACTCTTTCACTTTTACCAATACGGGTCTAGAACCACTCATCATTAAAAATGCGAGAGGATCTTGTGGATGTACAGTTCCAAATTACCCAAAAGATCCAATCATGCCTGGAAAGACAGGACAAATAGATGTAGTCTATAAACCCGCAAAACAAAAAGGAAACCAGACAAAAACAGTCACAGTTAGCGCTAATACTGATCCTGAAAATACCATTCTTAAAATTTCAGCAAACGTAAATGAACCTAGTTAATAAGAAGACTCTCTTATTACTTTTAATGTTAGCATCTTATAGATCATGGGGGCAATCTCAATGCAAACCTAGCATTCTTCCATTCATTGGTGGTGAAGAGCTAATTTATGATGTAGATTATTTGATGGGTAATAATTGGGTTTCTGCTGCAAAAGTTCGATTTATTGTTAAAGATTCCATATACAACAGTAAACCCTGTTATTATGTAGAAGGGAAAGGAAGAACATTGAAAAGCTATGATTGGTTTTTCAAGGTAAGAGATAAATATGCCAGTTTTATAGAAAAAGAGACTCATGATCCTTTGCATTTTATAAGACGAGTTAGAGAAGGTGATTTTTATTTAAATTATGATTACGACTTTAATTATAACAATCTTACTTCCGAAGTTCATGAAAAAAGAAGAAATATAGAAAAGAAAGAAACACTGGTTATATCAAAATGTAGCTTTGATATAATTAGTTCCGTATATTTTGCAAGAGCTATTCCATTTCAAAAATTATCAAAAGGAGATACCATTCCATTAGATCTCATATTAGATAAGGAATTGTACAAAGACGTATCCATAATTTACAATGGATTAAGAACGATAAAAGATCAACAGAAAAGAAAAATAGAGTGTATACATTTTGAAATTGAGTTGATAGCAGGAACTATTTTTAAGGGAAATGAAAAAATGGATGTTTTTGTTACTAATGATGAAAATAAAATCCCTATTTATGTAGAAGCTGAAATTATTGTTGGATCAATAAGAGTATATATTAAAAGTATTAAGAACACAAAAACACCTCTAAGATATATTCCCTGACTTTCTTCTTTTGATTTCCTTTTTAATAAGGCTAAGTTCTCTTCCTGTTTGTCCAGCAACAGAAGTATTTTCTTTAGCTCTTCTGATTAAGTAGGGTAACACTTCCTTAATCGGGCCATATGGAACATACTTTGCAGTATTGTATCCATTTTTGGAAAGATTAAAACTAATATGATCACTCATTCCTAAAAGTTGTGCAAACCATACCCTTTTATCGTTATTTTTTAGACTCAATTTTGACATTTTTTCAGTAAGGTATTTCGTGCTAAATTCATTGTGTGTTCCTGCACAAATGGATAACGTATCGATGTGATTTAGACAATGATCTATTGCTTTATTATAATCTTTATCCGTATCCTGCTTTGTGGTATGAATGGGATCTTCATATCCATTAATTTTAGCCTCTTCTCTTTCCTTTTCCATGTAGGCTCCCCTAACTAGTTTTAAACCACATTTCACCTTACTATCTTTACATTTTGTGATTAAGTTTTTCATGTAAAGTAAACGGTCATGTCTATAAAGTTGAATGGTATTAAAAATAATTGGAGATTTCTTATTATAAGTTAACATCATATCTATTGCTAATTCATCAATAAAGTCCTGAAACCAGCTATCTTCTGCATCGATAAAAATCGAAACCTGATTATCATATGCCTTTTTACAAATCTCATTAACTCGTTTTTTGATACTTTTTAATGCTATTTTTTCTTTATCATCCAATACTTCATGATAATTTGCTTTTCGAATGATGGAAGAAGGACCTAACCCTGTAATTTTAAAAACTGAAAATGGTATGTGTTGATTTTCTTTAGCTTTAATTATGCTTTGGATTATCTTGTCCTTCGTTTTTTCAAAATCATTATCATTTTCTTTACCTTCAACGCAGTAGTCAAGTATAGTTCCAACGTTGTACCTAGCTAATTGACTAATTCTGTCTTCACTTTCATCTATCGTTTCACCTCCACAAAATTGTCTAAAAATAGTTGCTTTTACAATTGATTTTATGGGCAAGCCCATCTTGAATGCAATGATAGTTGTTATGCTACCTAGTTTCACAAAAAAGGGATATTTTAATAATGAAAAAAGAATGTAGGCCTTTCTTAATTCTTTTTTGGATTGGTATTCAAAAGCTGACTCTGTGTTTTCGAAATTCAACATATTTATGAGATCACTTCATTAAGTAAATTAACTAATTTCTCTGTTAATTCAACTCTTGAGTACAATGAAATGTTATTTTCAAACTTCGTATCATCTTTAAAAATTCTCCAAATTGTTGATGATAAATTTTCTACATTATCATAATCACAAACTATTCCCGAACTGGTTTGTGTTAAGATTTCTCCCAAGTCTCCATCTTTTGGACCAATGGCTAGTATGGGTCTTTTAGATGCCATATACTCAAAAACTTTTCCCGTAACTATACCCTTAGCATTAGGTGTATTATTCACCATTAACAGCAATAATTTTGATGTTTTCTGATGCTTAATCACTTCACTGTGAGATACATACTCTATTTTTTTTAAATAGGTGTCGAGACCAAAATCTTTAATAGATTGTAAAACTGAATAATCTACTTTACCAATTAACTTAATTTCTAGTTTTGATTTAAATTCTTCTTGTTCATCTACTAAATGACTTAACGCCTTCCATAGTACCAGGTGGTTTCGTGAAGGAGTAAAAGAACCAATATGAGCAATGGAAAATTTTTCATCCAGTTCATGATTTGTATCGTCTAAAAAATCTTGGGGATCAAATCCATTCTCAATGATTTCTACTCTTTTTGCGCCCAATGTTTTTAATTCTTTGGACAATTGTTTTCCTATAGTTAAAACTATGTCGGATTGAACCAAAACATCATTTTCTAATTTTTTATGTTTTTGGTCAGCTATCTTCGTTAATTTAAGGTCTTTGTAAAAATCAATATTAGTCCATGGATCTCTAAAGTCAGACAACCACGGAATTTGAAACTTATTTTTGAGGCTGAGTCCTATTAAATGAGTTGAGTGAGGCGGACCAGATGAAATGATGACATCAATAGCATTATTTTGAAGATAATGATTCAAAAATTGATTGGCTGGTTTTATCCAAAACTTTCTTGCATCCGGAATAAATAAATTTCCTCTAATCCATTTACTCAAACTTTCAACAAAGCTACTCCCTTTTTTTTCTGATAAGAATCCGCTATTTATACCATCAGTTTTATTCTTTCCAGAAAATAACTTATACATTTTATATGGTTCCCAAGCCGGAACTTTTAGAACCTCTACACCATCAGGTATTTCTTTATTAAGATCATAATCTAATACTGGAAATTCCCCATTTTCTATGGTGAAAACAATAGGTTCCCAATTGAAACTCCTTAGATACTTTACAAATTTCAACCATCTCTGTACACCAGCCCCCCCACTAGGTGGCCAGTAGTACGTGATAATTAAAACTCTTTTCATATAACAGGAAACTCTTTGTCCAAGATTTTAAAAAGAATAAATAATAGAAATAATAAAATAATAATAGAAGAGCTAATAGTCGAAATTAAAGATGCTTGATTGTAAATAGGTAAATCAAATTTAAATTCAATCTCATTTTCACCTGAAGGTATCACAAGACCTCTTAGAATGTAATTGACTCTAAAGTGCGGAACTTCCTTTCCATTAATAAATGCTTTCCAACCTTTATCATAAAATATTTCAGAAAAAACTGTAAGTGCATCACCGGTAGAATTGGATGCATACTTCAAATAATTAGGTCGATATTCTAATAGATTTAAATTACCCTTGCTCAAATTTAGCGATTCATCAACCAAATCTTTGTATCTAACGTCTATTACAGCTGTATTTTTAGGATTAAAATCAGGCTCTTCAAAAGTAGCAATTTCTTCATCTGCATTATTTACCCACTTCACGTTATTCACTGTCCAAGCATTTCCTAATGCAAATGGATTTGGGAGTACTCCAGGCTTTTCTTCCGCTTTTTGAGATGGTTTTCCAACAACACCAGAAGCGTTCAAATCCAATATAATATATTTAGTATGTAGCATATTGAAAAAGTGCATATTCTGCATATTAGATATATTTCCACTATTTAATGCACTAGTTAATATGCTGTAATTGGATTGAAAATAACGGTCGATCATTTCTTGGGTACGCTTCACTTTTACAGCGGAATAACCACCTATTGATTTGTGTAAATAAGAAGTTCGTGCCGTATTAAGCGGGTTTCCAAGCTCTAAAACACGATAATTCGAATTAAAATTTAAAACTTCGAATGCAGATATATTAGCTATTCTATTTTTATGCTTACTTCTAGAATAGTCCCCTTTATTTAGCTCATTAAATTTTTGTTGAATCTTAGCTGTTAATGCTGGATTTTCGATCATTTCTAAATCTCTAATTGCAATATCTGCAGCAGTTGGGTTGTGAGGGAATTTTTTCAATTCCTCATCTTGCCAAAACTTTTTACCCCTCATACCCATTTGTTGTTCATAAGAGGAATGATTCTCGTTATTGAGGTAATCTTTACTTGTTGTCCAAAGATCACCAGTGACTACTATGGAAATAATTACGACAAAGATAGTTTGACTAATTTTTCGGTATTGTAAAGCAAGGATAGAAATGAAAATGAGTATGGTGAAAAAGAGCGATTGTAATGCGCTGGACTTAAATTCATCTACCCTGAAATCGATAAGTTGGTCCACGTTCTGTTGATACATTGGATTACTTAAAACAAGTTGACTAATTATGTTGTTTTCATTTTTGGAGGAGAAGCTAAAGAATAAATCCGGCTTAAAGGAAAGTAGAAGTAAAATCAAAAAGAATATACCGCTTATACCAAAAAACACTTTTATTTTAGGATAAGATTTTTTTAATATCGTGTAATCACCACTAAAAGTTAGGTTTTCTTGGCTTATAAACTGATACAACCACAATACACCTATTAACGGAATAACTAATTCTAATATGACCAATATCATAGTAACCGATCTAAACTTAGCATAGCCTGGAAAATAAGATGCAAAAAACTCTGTTAGTCCCATAAAATTATTACCCCAAGAAAGCATAAGTGCAATAACAGCAACTATAAACAAAGGCCACTTAATTTTATCCTTAAGAAAAAACATTCCTATTAAAAATAAAAAGATGACCGATGCCCCAATGTAAACCGGACCACTTGTTGAGGGTTGATTACCCCAATATGTACTTACTGGCCAACCTTTTTGATAAGCATCCCTAAGAAAATTTGAAAATGTAGCATTTTTGGAATCCGTCATTATATCTTCGTCCAAAAGAACTAATCCAGAACCTTTTCCTTTAGCCCTTGGAATCATCAGGTTAATAGATTCGTCAATTCCATAGCTCCAATTCGTCATGTAAGAAAGATCTAATCCTCCTGTATTGTTTTCATCATTATTAGACATCGTCAATTCCGAAGGTCCTCTTTGGGAATCTTCTAAATAATCGTACGTCATAAATAAATTTCCAGAATTACATAAAACGGCCAGAACAATTCCAGCTAAAAGAAGTCCACACCTTTTGAAAAATGAAACCAGCGATTTTGATTTAAATGAAATCATTAATTCATAAACTCCAACCAACATCAGAATCATAAATGTGTAATAAGTGATCTGAATGTGATTAGATCTTAACTCTAGTGCAAGAAATAATGCAAATAAAATAGCACCCACCAAGGCTTTTCTTCTCAAGCAATAGATAAATGCTCCCACCATCATAGGCATAAAGGCCATGGCCACAACTTTTGAATTATGTCCTGCTGCTAAACTGATGTAAAAAAATGAACTAAATCCAAACATCAATGCACCTGTGAGGGATAACCAAGGTCTAATACTCAAACAAATACATAAAATGTAAAAGCCTAAAAAATATAAAAACATAAAATTTACTGGGTGGGGCAGCCATAATGTAATGACTTTAAATACTTGATTCATGAGATTACCACCATGCGCCAATGAAACCTGTGTAGCAGGCATACCTCCAAACATAGAGTTTGTCCACAATGGTTCCTCTTCATATGTTTTTCGATAATCATAAATTTCTTTTGCAACTCCTACATGATTATTTATATCATCTTGTTTTAAAGAATATCCATCAAATACTGGTGATAAATAATATGCTGAAATAGCTAAAAAAACAAGTATAGCCACAACATGAGGCAAACTGCTCCTAAAATTAAAATTCATAGAACAAATTTAATAATCAAATATAGTAAGCAAATTGATAAATTACGCTTTTATATTTTTATTGTGGATTACTTACTTAGGTAAAGGTTTCTTTCAGAGTATACCTTCCTAAAGAAAGGATCTTTCAAATCCTTGATAAATTGTATAGCTTCTCCTGTTGATTTCATTTCAGGACCTAACTCTTTATTTACATTAGGAAATTTCTCAAATGAAAAAACAGGTATTTTAATTGCATAACCGTTCTTTACTGGCGAGAAATCAAAATCCTTTATTTTATTTTCTCCAAGCATTACTTTAGTTGCATAATTTACATAAGGCTCCTGGTAGGCTTTGGCAATAAAAGGGACAGTTCTAGAAGCTCTTGGATTTGCCTCTATTACATATACTTTATCATCTTTTACCGCAAATTGAATGTTGATTAGCCCGACAGTATTTAGTGCCTTTGCAATGACTTTAGTATGCTCTTCTATTTGTTGAATAATAAAATCTCCTAAATTATAAGGTGGGAGTACTGCGTAAGAATCACCTGAATGAATTCCTGCAGGTTCAATGTGTTGCATTATACCAATGATCTTAACTTCGTCTCCATCACAAATAGCGTCTGCTTCAGCTTCTATAGCACCATCTAAAAAGTGATCCAATAAAATTTTATTGTCAGGCATGTCCCTTAATATATCAACTACATGGTGTTCTAAGTCTTCCTCATTGATGACAATTTTCATCTTCTGACCTCCAAGTACATAGCTTGGTCTAACT
>CAZJVX010000057.1:0-9167 GCA_964549345.1 uncultured Flavobacteriales bacterium
TTCATTTTGAGATTAGAGAGACCAAAACTGAACTGCCCTTGAACCCCCAACTTTATGGGATAGATGTCATGGATCATACTCCACCCATTTTAAGAAATCTCAAAATTTATTCCCTCAGAAAAGAGGATTTGTTTGTGAAGGGACAAGAGCAGTATACACTCACAAAGACTAACCAATCATATATATTAACTACTAATAAGCCTCTGTTTATATCAGGTAATATAGGTTTAGGTTTGTCCGCAATTGACAGATATGATTTAGCTCAAAATAGATGTGGAATATACAGTATAAAAGTTTGGATTGATGGAAATATGAATTTTGAACAAGAAATGAAATCGTTAGATTTTAGTACTAATAAACAAATTAATATACATAAAGATTATTATGCTTATCATGAGCAAAAAGAGAGTGTTCATAAGCTATTTATTCATCCTGAAAATAACTTGCCCATATATCGTAGGGAATTAGGCAATGGTACTATTCATTTTAATGATACGTTAATTCACGATGTAAAAATTGAAGTTTCGGATGTTAGTGGAAATACGTCAACATTAAAATTTAATATTATCAGTTCAAATAACCCAATGGATATTCAATATGATTCTTTGAACATGAGAGAAAAAAATGAAAAGCTTATAATAGAAAATGATAATTATTTCGTCCAATTAGATTCAAATACTTTTTATGATGATTTTATAATTGATGATCAATTTAAAAACAAGATGTTAAGTCTAAATAACAAAAACTTACCTCAAAAGAAAAAATTCATTATTGCGATGAAATTTAATAAACTTGAGTTTGATGACCCAAGTAAGATCATTATAGCTCATCACTCAAAAAAAGGTAAGGTGCTAAATAGAAGGGGAGAAGTGTATGGTGATTGGATTACTACGAACGTAAGTCATTTAGGAGACTTTACATTAATGATAGATTCTACAGCACCTGTAATTAAGGCTAAAAAAGTGAATGAAATGATGACTTTAAATCAATCTCTTCAATTTTTAGTTACCGATAACTTAAGTGGTGTCGAAAAATATAAAGTTAAAATTGACGGAAAATGGATTTACAGCACATACAACTACAAAAATGCGGTATTAACTATTCCACTAGACGCATATGCAAATTTAGAAGTTGGAGAAAAAATATGTGAAATAGAAGTGGAAGATGAGCGTAAAAATAAGCAATTTTTAACCTATCATTTTCTTTACAAATAATGTTGATAAATTCAATTACAAATAAGTTAATTTTAGATAGCGTATGTGTAATATTTTTCTAATTTTCCAAACAATTATTTTATTAAGAAATGCCCAAAAAATCTAAAAAATCCAAAAAAATATTTGTGTTAGATACGTCTGTTATTTTACACGATCATAATGTGCTTGACTGCTTTGAAGAAAATGACATAGCCATCCCTATTACTGTGTTGGAAGAACTAGACAATTTCAAGAGAGGGAATGATACCAAAAATTATGAAGCCAGAGAATTTATTCGAATTTTAGATAGACTAAGCAATACTTATACCTTACAAGATTGGATTCCAATAAATGGAGAAGATAAAGGAAAATTTAAAATAATTTTAGAAAATGACACTAATAAGGCTGATGCCGTTAAAATTTTCGGAAATAAAAATGATCATCACATACTAAACGCAGCTCTTTCTTTGAAAAATACGGCTAAGGATTCCAAGGTTATATTAGTTTCAAAAGATATCAATCTCAGGCTAAAAGCTAAAGCATTAAACATTACGGCAGAAGATTTTGAGACTGGTAAAATTGATCGGGATAGCACATTATATACTGGGAAGCAATTGGTTGAAAACGTAGAATCGGAATACATCAATAAGTTGTATAAACAAGGGAACATTTCAGACACGGATGTAATAAAGGATAAGCGGACTGCGAATGGTTTTTACATTATGAAAAATGGAAAAAGTTCTGTACTTAGCTATTATAATCCACTTGATGATTGCCTAGAAAGAGTGGAGAAACAGTACGTGTATGGAATAAAGCCTAGAAATGCTGAACAAACTTTTGCATTACATGCTTTGCTAAATCCAGACATCAAATTGGTTACACTACAGGGTGTTGCAGGTACTGGAAAAACATTATTGGCATTAGCCAGTGCGTTAGAACAACATAATTTATATCATCAAATTGTTTTAGCAAGACCTATTGTTCCTTTAAGCAATAAGGATATTGGTTACTTACCTGGAAATGCAGATGAAAAAATTAATCCATACATGCAACCTCTTTTCGATAATCTAAAATTCATTAAAAATCAATTTGGTCAAAATGAAAAAAAATACAGAAAAATAGAGGAAATGGAAGATGAAGGAAAGTTGAATATCTCTGCATTGGCTTTCATAAGAGGTCGAAGTTTATCCAATGTGATTTTTATTGTAGATGAAGCACAGAATTTGACTCCTCATGAAGTAAAAACAATTATAACTAGAGCAGGGGAGAATACCAAAATAATCTTTACTGGTGATGTATTTCAAATAGACACCCCTTACTTAGACGAACAAAGTAATGGATTATCTTATCTAATTGATCGACTCAAAGGAAACGAGCTATTTGCTCACATTACATTAGAAAAGGGAGAACGATCAGAACTAGCAAACTTGGCGAACGAACTACTTTAATTGATTGATTACAAAAAAGCGAGAAAATTTGGTTCATTAGAACTTCTAGCAAAACAAGTTGTAGAAGGATTTATTACAGGTCTTCATAAAAGCCCTTATCATGGTTTTTCAGTAGAATTTGCCGAACATCGACTATATAACAACGGTGAGTCCACAAAGCATATTGATTGGAAACTATATGCAAAAACCGATAAACTCTTTATTAAAAAATATGAAGAAGAAACCAATTTAAGATGCCATTTTTTGATTGATGCTTCTTCCTCGATGTTATTTCCTAATAACGAGCCATTTAATAAATTAAGCTTTTCTATAGATGCTACAGCAGCACTTATTTATTTAATGAGAGGTCAGCGAGACGCTTTTGGGGTATCCTTATTTAGTGATGAAATGGATTTTTATGCACCTGCAAAATCTTCATTACCTCACCAAAGGTATATTTTTAGTCATCTTGAAAAATCGTTACAAGAAAAATACGCATTAGATCAAAAAAAAGGTACTGCCATTTCAAAAATGTTAGATCGATCAGCACTTCTATTAAAAAAGAGATCTTTAGTTATTTTATTTACCGATTTTATGGGTCTAGACAATTTAAATGAGCTAAATAATTCCATCAGACACTTAAAATTTAACCAGCATGAGGTTGTCGTTTTTCATGTTCAACATGATTCATTTGAAAATCAATTTGACTTAAAGAATAGATACTATCATGTTGTTGACATGGAAACAGGTGAAAAGCTCAAGTTGCATCCTAGAGAGATTAAAGAAGTTTACCAAACAAGAAGAGAGAGTCATATCAAACAACTTAATGATTTGTTAATACAACATCAAATAGACGTAATAAATGTGAACATTGAAGATGGATTCGAAGACGTTTTACTTCAATATCTAGTAAAAAGAAAAAAAATAAATTAAATTTTTTAGCGAATTGCTTGTATTACTTTAAAAAAAATTAAATTTGACCCTCATTTAGGACCGGTAGTTCAGTTGGTTAGAATACCTGCCTGTCACGCAGGGGGTCGCGGGTTCGAGTCCCGTCCGGTCCGCTTAAAAGCCGTAGAAATGCGGCTTTTTTTTATATTTATTTTCTAAATAAAAAAAAATATTTAAATGAGTGAAAATACCCCAACTTTTGATGAAAATAATGAAGAACAATCTCAGGGAACTAACCGCCCTTCTTTTTTAACTGTCCTTTGTGTTCTCAGTGGAATTTACATACTCTTGGGATTATTTGGTTCCATACAGAACTCCTTCACCAATATGGAAGCTCAACAGGAACAATTGGATCAATCCTTAGAAATGATCAGTGACTTATATTCCCAACTAGGTATTGACGAAAACCTTTTTGATCAAATAAATAACTATATACAAGTAAAAAGTGATAATTTGAAGTTTGAGAGTTTATTGAATCTCGTTTTTCTTTTGATTGAAGGCATTGGTGTATACTTTATGTTTCTCCTACAAAGAAGAGGTTTCTTTGTTTATTTAGGTGCACAAGTGGGGTTTGTGATTATACCGGTTATCATACAAGGATTAAACATGTTTTCTATGGCTGAAATGGGTGTTGGATTATTTTTTTCAGGTCTATTTGTATTGCTTTATGGTCTAAATTTAAAGCACCTTACTTAGAGTCATTAGGTCCCATAAGTGCATAAGAAAGTATATTGGCCCCCATTTTTAACGCTTTTGTTCTAATCTCTTCACTATCGTTATGAACTTCTTCATCTTCCCATCCGTCCCCTAAATCACATTCAAAATCATAAAAACAAACCAGTCTACCTTTGAAAATTAATCCTAGTCCAAGAGGAGAATTATCATCGTGCTCATGAATTTTTGGTAATCCATTTTCAAAAGCATATGGTGTTACATATATTTCATGATTCAAAGGAAGTTCTACAAAATCAATCTCAGGAAATACCTTTTTCATCTCTTTTCTTATAAAGGGATCTAATCCATAATTATCCGATATATGTAAAAATCCACCAGATATTAAATAGTTTCTAAGATTGTTCGCTTCCTTCGGGCTAAAAACCACATTTCCATGACCAGTCAAATGAACCCATGGATATTGAAAGATAGCTGAATTTCCCACTTCAATTTCATCATAAACAGGGTGGATGTTAGTCTTTAAGTTGATATTACAAAACTGAATCAAATTTTTCAGCGCAGTTGGGTTAGCATACCAATCACCTCCACCATTATATTTTAAAATGCCAATTTTAAAGGAATGGCTTTGTCCAAAAAAGGAAGTAGTAATAAAAATGGATAGTATTATTAGGTTTTTCACATTACTAAATTAGACATTAATACACATTTTGATTAAAGAAATGGATTTATACTGTTATTATTCCGATACTTCTCTATTTTTGTTATGTTTTAATAGAAGCTATTATGGAATGGACAAAAAATAAAATTGCAGAAATATATCATCAACCCCTCTTGGAACTATTATATCGTGCAGCAACGGTTCATAGAGAATACCATGACTCAAGAGAGGTCCAAATAAGTAAGTTAGTTTCTATAAAAACAGATGGTTGTCCAGAAGATTGTGGCTATTGTCCTCAAGCTGCTAGATATCATACAGATATTAATGGTAACAGTTTAATGAGTGTAAACGAAGTGAAACAACACGCACAAGAAGCTAAAGATATGGGCTCAAGTAGAGTTTGTATGGGTGCTGCTTGGAGGAATGTTAAAGACGATAATGATTTTGATCAAGTATTAGAAATGGTCAAGTCTGTGAATGAGATGGACATGGAAGTATGTTGTACACTTGGTATGCTTACAGAAAACCAAGCTAAAAGATTAGCCGATGCAGGTTTATATGCATACAACCATAATCTAGATACTTCTGAAGAATACTATAAAGAAATTATTTCTACTCGTGGATACCAAGATCGATTAGATACGATAGATAATGCTAGAAAAGCCAATTTAACCGTTTGTTCTGGAGGGATTATTGGTATGGGAGAATCAGATGAAGATAGGGTAAGTATGTTGTACACCTATGCATTAATGAAGCCTCAACCAGAATCAGTCCCTATCAATGCACTGGTTGCTGTAGAAGGCACACCATTAGAAGAACAAAAACCAGTTCCTATTTGGGACATGATAAGAATGATAGCCACAACACGTATTGTATTACCAGAGTCATCCGTAAGACTATCAGCCGGAAGAACTTCAATGAGTGATGAAGGGCAGGCTTTGTGCTTTATGGCCGGAGCTAATTCCATATTTGCTGGTGATAAACTGTTAACTACACCAAATCCTGATTTTAATGGTGATCTTGATTTATTTAATAAATTGGGATTAGTTCCAATGAAAGCTTATAAAAAAGGGGATAAACCAGAAATTAAAGATTCATATAAGAATAGACCTGAATCTACTGAAAAAATAAAATGGTCCAGACCATCTCACAAGATTGAGCGGAATGAGCAAGCAAAAGAAAAAGGTAAAGCAATCAGAAAAGGGTTTAAACCAAGAAAAGTTGTGTCTGTAAAAAAACTTTCTACAAAATTGGAGATAAATGAGAAATTAACGAGAAATAATGTACCAATTAAAAAAGAGTTTGAACCAAGAAAAGTTGTTCATGTAAATAAACTTCCCACTAAAATAGAAACAAATGAGAAGGTAATAGAAAATGATTTACCAATTAAGAATGGGTTTGAACCAAGAAAAGTTGTTTCTGTAAAAAAACTCTGAAGAATTTTATATGAATTTGTTTGATAAACAGCTTCATGTAAAGCTTGAGAAAAGAAAATCAAAAGGATTACTTAGGAAGTTAAAAAACTATAATGGTCTGGTTGATTTATCTTCCAATGACTTTTTAGGTCTAGCAACTTACAATCAATCGGGTGCAACAGGTTCAAGATTGATTTCTGGAAATTTTACTGATTTAGAGTATTTAGAGTATTCATTTGCTGAAAAACTTGGAGCTGAAGCTGCTTTATACTACAACTCGGGTTATATGGCAAATATTGGTGTAATTCCAGTAATTTCAGATAGATCAACTACTATTATTAGCGATGAATTAATTCATGCTTCATTAAGAGATGGTATTAGATTATCTTATGCAAAAAATTATGTTTTTCCGCATAATGACTTAGAAAAGCTGGGTAAAATATTGGCTAAAACTGATGGTAAAAAAATAATTGTGATTGAATCAGTTTACAGTATGGATGGTGATTCACCTGATATAGAAGAGGTTTTTAATTTAGCAGAGAAATTTGGTGCTGGAGTAGTAGTTGACGAAGCACACGGTACAGGCTTAACGGGTCAAAATAATCTCGGTCAAGCCCAACAATTTATTAATCACCCCAATTGTGTAGCGATCATTTATCCACTTGGTAAATCAGCAGGTCTTTCTGGAGCTTTTGTAGCAGGCTCCAAGATTTTAAAACAATATTTAATTAACTTTTCAAGATCATTTATTTACACTACGGGACCATCTAAGCCTTTGGTGACACAGCTAGGCAGACAGCTTGAAACTATGATGAAGAAAGATACATCTAGTATTTTTGAGCTTAAGTCACAATTTTTAAACTCATTATCCTCTTATTACCAATATATCACAGGACCATATGGTGCAGTGGTTGGGTTAATTACGGCTGATGAGACGCAGAATATTGAGTCTGCATTAATGGATGATAATTTATTTGTTAAAGCCATTTTATCACCGACTGTAAAGAGAGGAATGGAAAGGATACGAATTTGTTTTCATGATTTTAATACAAAAAATGAAATCGATTCGTTATTATTTATTTTAAACAGTAGGGTTTGAGAATTTTTGTTACCTCCATAGATACCAATGTCGGTAAAACGGTTTGTTCTTCTATTTTATGTGCAGGTTTAGGTTATGATTATTGGAAACCAGTGCAATGCGGAGATTTGGATTTTTCAGATAGCATGAAAGTAAAATCGTACAGTCCTTTAACAAAAGTTCATACTGAGACTTTTCAGCTGAATGCTCCCATGTCACCACATGAAGCAGCTAAACTCGAAAACATTGATATTTCAATAAATGACTTTAAATTACCTAAGTCAGAAGAGATTATAATTGAGGGTGCTGGTGGTGTAATGGTACCTCTCAATTATAAAGGGAATATGATAGTTGAATTAGCCTCTGTGTTTGAGGCAAAAGTCATAATTGTATTTAAGAACTACCTTGGAAGTATAAACCATACTTTATTAACAATTGATAAAGTGAAATCAGTTGGATTAGATGTTTTAGGCTTATTGGTAGTTGGAGATGAGGTAATATCTTCAGAAAGAATAATAGAGGATGCCACTCAAATGAACATTATCGCTAGAATTCCAATGGTAGATCGTATAAATCAAAAATGGGTCAAAGAACAGGGTATTAAAGTGAAAAATAAACTCGATAAATTTCTTTAATCATGACTTTAAAGGAAAGAGACAAAAAGTACATCTGGCACCCATTTGATCAAATGAAAGGATCTGATATCTTACCCATTTCTCGTGGTGATGGAGCATATGTTTACGATGAAGAAAACAACCGATATATAGATGGTTTTTCTAGTTGGTGGGTAAATGGTCATGGGCACAGCAATCCTTATATCGCTCAAAGAATATATGAGCAAATGAATACCCTTGAACACGTTGCATTTGGTGGTTTTACACATAAGCCTGCTGTTGACCTTGCAGAGACCATTGTTAATATCACGCCTGATGATATTAAAAAAGTGTTTTTTTCTGATAACGGTTCAACTGCAAATGAGGTGGCTATAAAAATGAGTATGCAATACTGGTTTAATAAAGGGGAAAAAAGAAACAAATTCATTGCATTTGAAGGTGCCTATCATGGAGATACTTTTGGTAGTATGTGTGTAACCGCTCGTGGAGGTTTTAACGAACCATTTGAACACTTTATGTTCGATGTGGATTTCATACCGCTTCCAACAATAGAAAATTTTGACTCGGTAGTTTCTGAGTTTACTTCCCTTATTGAAAAAGATGACATTTGTGCTTTTATTTTTGAACCACTCGTGCAAGGTGCATCAGGAATGAATATGTATAGTCCAGCATCTCTATCCAAACTAATTGAAATAGCTAAGCAGCATAATGTGTTAACCATTGCAGATGAAGTTTTCACAGGATTTGGGAGAACAGGAAGTTGGTTTGCATCCGATTATTTAAATGAAAAGCCCGATATCATGTGTTTGTCTAAAACAGTTACTGGCGGTTTTCTTCCATTAGGGTTAACAGCTGTTAATGAATTGGTTTTCAATGCGTTTTATTCAGATGAGCAAAAGCATACCTTTTTACATGGTCATTCTTATACGGGAAATCCGCTTTGTTGTGCTTCTGCAAATGCAGCTCTTGAGCTAATGCATAAAGATGAATTTTGGCCAAAACTAAAAGGAATTGAAAACCGAATTAGTTATCATATTTCTAGATTAAAAACTCATGAATTTGTCAGAGATGCAAGATGCAAAGGGACAATAGGAGCAATTGAAGTGGATAGAGGAGGGAAATCTTCCTATTTTAATGATTCAGGAAAAGAAATTTA
>CAZJVX010000058.1:0-8852 GCA_964549345.1 uncultured Flavobacteriales bacterium
CAAAATAGATAAGTCTTTATTTTCTTGAATGTCAAACCAATTTTTTATGGCGGGTGAAACATACCCAATATCCCACCTGATATTATCGGATTGATATCGGCTATCCCAGTACGCTTTGTCCAACTTAATTTTCTCCATTGATTTCACCCTTTTCCGAGAGTAAAATGGCTAATGATTGATAGGACTCGAATTTACTTAGTATGATTAAAATCACTACGGTGACAGGTACGCTTATTATCATTCCTGTAGTACCCCAGATTGCACCCCAAAAAACAAGCGAAACGATACTTAGCAATGGACTTATATTCATAGAATTTCCGAGCCATTTTGGTTCTAGAAAATTTCCGATAATTACTTGAATAAAACCAACAACAAAAAAGATGATCAATGCTGTACTAAAGTCTCCGAACTGAAGCAAACTGAATACAGCAGGAAAAACAGTAGCTAACAGAGAACCAATAGTTGGAATATAGTTTAACAAAAAGATAAGAAATGCCCAAAATACAGCGAAATTTAAATCGCAAAAAGCAAATACGAGATAGCTAAAAAAACCGGTAATTAAGCTCACTAAGGTTTTGATTCCTAAATACCTAGCTACAGACCATTCAATTTTTGATAGTATTTCCATTAACGAAGTGTACTTCTTTTCATCTCTGTTGAAAACCTTTTGTAGTTTTTTATGGAACTGTGTCTCTTCAATAAATATAAAAACGACAAAAAGAAGAATCATCAAAGCACTACTTAATATAGTGGAAATAGCATTAAATAATTCCCCCGCTATGGCTTTAAAATCTAACGTTGCCATGTTATCCTCAACATAAGATTTAACATCGATATCAAAAGTGGTGTTTAGCGTCAAAATGATCTTGGCTATGTTATCATCATAGTCATGATGTGATTTAATAATGTTATTAAAACTACTGAGCACTACTTGGGACGAAACAAACAGAACTAAAAAGATGATAGCTGTTGAGATTATTTTTTTTACCCCGTTAGGTACCATTTTTCCATAAAATGGAATTTTTTGAGTAATTGCAGTGAAAATTCGAACAGTAAACCATAATACTAGAGCAAAAATAAAAGGAACTAAAACATATTGTCCATAGATTAATATCACAACTAATCCTATTGCACATATGAGAAAGTTGGTAAGTTTATTCAATCTTAATTATTTACTTATTAATGGCAATAAAGTTAAAATAATAAATAAAAAAAGGCCTGTATTACAGGCCTTTGTAAATAATAATGTTGAGTTTATTTCATGACTTGTAACTTCTTGTACAAGGTTACTCCTTTGTTTTTGTAAGATATATTATATATACCGTTACTTAATGTAGAGAGATCTATATTGATAGAACTTCCAATTACATCAATGGATTTAGCATAAACAAGTTCGCCTAAAGAATTGGTGATTTCTATCTGACCATTATTGGCATTTTGATCATTAATTTTTAGAGTAGCAAATTCCTGTGCAGGATTAGGGAATACCATTAATGAGGCGCTTTTAACACTTTCATTTTCAATTCCAGTTGAGCTTGGAATAGCTTCTGTAGATTGTACAATTTCTTTTGAAGCATCATCTTGAATCCAGGCAAGAACTCCTAGGTTATTAAAATCCTCAACAGAGTGACTGCTAGAGTGATCAATTGGAGAGTTCGCATCAGGAGGTAATACATAACTTCCTTGAAAAGTGTAAGAAAAATTTTCATTAACAGGCACTCCATCTTGTAATGGGCTTAACAAAAAACCGCTAGATCCAGGTACCATTTTTTTCATTACATAACCAAACTGAGTTTCACCGTTACTACCCACGTTGTTGTATGTCATGTATTCGAAAATGGCTACATATAATGTCAACGAGTTGGTGAAATCTCCTAATGGATTTATGTTTACGTTAATGTCAACAGTTTGATTATCAACTGTAAAAAAGGATGATAACTCTACAAAAGCAGGAATGGCCAATACATCATCCATAACCTGTGCTGAAAGAGCACTCGAATTGTCCTGCCAGTAGTTTCCATCCACCACTAAATCTGGTACTGCATTTACGCTGTAGTAATTTCTTCTATCTCCCCCTTCTTGGGTGTAGTACGGATCTCCTGAACCTGGCCAAGACATTTGATACTTAAGTATAGAGTATTGATCCAGTGCATAGTTGGATGTCACTGATGTTATATTTTGGTTCCCCGCTACACAGGGGCCACATGTAGAACTGGTAAATGCTTCAAGCATAGGTCTTTTCAATGTGGCATTGTCATAAATGGTAACGGTTGCATATGCTGTGTCATTGGAATTATTCATATCGTTAGTGGAATTAATATTGCTTGCCCATACTGCAATATCAAAGGTTCCTGCCGAAGTTGGGTTCCAACTTGTTCCATGATTAAACGGATGAATATCTCCTGTGCCAAGGTTTAGCCCAGAAACTGACTCCGTAACTGCTGTTCCACCGTCTATAGCGTAATTGATATCCATAGATGTGACAGTATTAAGCCCCATATTTTGAAGCTCACCAGAAATTACAAATGGTCCATTTGCTAGAATCAAAGTTGGAGAAGTAGTAACGGCCATTCCAGACATATCTATGGCTGAAGGGGTTGTACAAGTTAACGTAGCTTCTATAGGCACATAAGGGCCACCTACACCGTCTACGCAGTTCCAAATGCCATCTCCGTCAATGTACATAGTAATAGTGCCTGTAGTGGATAATATAGAAACACCAGAATGATCACCATCGGCATCATAAAGTAAATTTCCTGTGTTACCTACTCCGTCATATATTTGTAGATTGTCATATCCAACTTCTGTTTCCCCTGCAATAATATTTAGCGTAATGAAATCACCTGGAGTCGAAGCTACGGCTGTAAAAACAGTAAATGAGCCAGCTCCATAACAATAGGGACCAAAGTTATCTCCACAAGTTGGTGGGGTTGAAAAACTAATGGGACCTTCCCAGTTACTCAAATCTCCACTACCACAATCCGCTTGAACATAAAATTCATAATCAGTTCCCGAAGATAGTCCAGAGGCAGAATAAGAAGTGTTGGTCACTGTAGATGATGTGCCAGTTCCTAAAGTAAAACCTGCGGCTCCATATTCAATATTCCATGATGGTTCAGTTCCACCCGGAGTCCATGAAAAATCAGCACCTGCTGATGTTAAGTTACTAACTATCACATTAGTAGGCTTAGGACATGTTGGGGCATTTCTAATTTCAAAGTTATCTATAGCAATATCTCCCCAATATTGAATTCCACTTCCATCGTCTCCAACATAGGCCGTAATTTTAAATTCTACGGAGCCCGAAAAAGAAGATAAGTCAACAAATTCCTCAACCCATTGGTCGCCTTGATCCCCCGATTTACTAAATATGTTGGTATAAGATGTACCTCCGTTTGTAGATGCATCGATTCTTAATTCATCAATAGACGCACCAAACATGTGGCTATAAAATTTAAGTTGAGGTACAGAAAGTGCTGTAAGGTCAATTGCAGGCGTATGTAAAATTGCACTGTCTCCAGGAGCTCTTGGCGCAGAAGTTTCTATATAAATGTAGTTACCTCCACCAGTCATGTCATCACTTGGTCCAGTTGGATTTGATGCTGTAGTACCCGCATTAAGGGTCCAATCGAAAATATCATTTTGATCTTGAATCCAACATGGAGCCATGCCAGCGTCAAAAGTTTCAAGATAAGGTACTGCGCCAGGACAGGTGGAAACAGAAATAGGTCCAGCAAAATTACTTGTTCCATTTCCAGATGCTTGACAATCTGATTGCACATAAAAATCATACATGGTATAGGAAGTTAGTCCAGAAATAGCAGCCGTAGTGGTTGTTGATGTTGTAGTTGATCCACTTCCTTGTGTAAATCCTGAAGTTCCATATTCTATAGTGTAAGAACCAGCATTAGGACCTGCCGTCCAAGAAAGGTCAACTGAACTGGAAGTAGTGCCTGTAATTACTAAACCATATGGGTCTAAACAGGCAGGAGGAGCACATGTTGAGTTAGAAACTCCAGACCATATAGGACCATCGTTGCCAGAGTTTGTAGGGTAAGGACCGTATGAACCAACTGTGCTGCCATCAGGAGCGGTTATAGTGTAAGTAATTTCGGTATCCCATGTTCCAGATACAAAATCAAAGCTTACATTGTCACCTGTGTAAGTACTTATGGAGTCGATTGCGCTACTCCCCCCAGCTGGGATGGTAAAACTGGTTATTAATATGCTGTTTATAGATACATTGATTTGAGCACCGTTCCAACCATCTCCGTAAGAATCCTGCATGTCAACTACATAATGACATTGAGAAAAAGTAAATTGATAGGTTAAAAAAGTTAAAAATAGAAGTATTGTTTTTTTCATGTCTTAATTATTTTATCACAATTTAGCACATAATTTGATACAAAAAAAGGTTTTATGCAAAAGCTTAGTGGGCAAAAAAAATAGGTTACAGAAGCAACCTATTTATATAGTGACCCCGGCAGGATTCAAACCTGCAACCGCTGGAGCCGAAATCCAGTGCTCTATTCAGTTGAGCTACGGAGCCAAATCACAAAAGTAGAATTATTTTACCATAATAATTTCGATTTTATTTAGTTTGTAGGCTGTGAGTAAAATAATTAAGATATTTCTTTTAATATGTATTTACATACAATGCAATAATTCTTTTTTGGCTCAAAGCCATTTTTCAGTAGAAACTTGGAGAGATCATTTACCCTATTCAAATGCCACAGAAATTACTCAAGTAGATGATCTTATATACGCATCAACACCCTATTCCTTAGTTGAGTTAAATACAAATACAAATGAAATCACTCGTTTTTCAAAAGTGAATGGTCTCAGCGAGACAGGAATTACTCAAATTGTAGGTAGTGATCGATACAACACCTTAGTAATTGGTTATAGTTCTAGTAATATAGATTTAATTAAAGATGGTCAAATCATAAACATGTCTGCTATACTCAACAGCACCCTCATTGGGGATAAAACGATAAACGAATTATACGTTCGTGATCAGTTTGTTTTTGTTTGTACAGGTTTTGGGATTGTGGTTATTGATCTCATTAGAGAAGAGGTGAAAGACACTTATATAATTGGTCAAAACAACACCCAACTGAAAGTGAAAGACATTCACGTTTCTACGGATTCTATATTTACATTAACAGATTTGGGTATTCTTGCTGCCTCACGTAATTCCAACTTCCTTTCAGATTACAATAACTGGAATTTAATACCCCATTCTCCTTCAGGAAATATAGAAAGCCTTGAATCTGTAGGAGATGATTTCCTAGCATTTGGAAATCAAAATATAATATACAGCTACAATGGCCAGTGGCATACTATTATGAATCAACCTAGTGAAGAATTAAGAAACGTAAGATATATTGATCAAAAATTAGTAGTTGCTACATCCTCTTATGTGACAATTTATGAAACGGATTTAACTTCATTACAAGATACTTCAGCATTATTTTACGCTTTAAATGGAGTTACAGGTATAACTCCAAATGACTTTCACATTACAACAGACTATTATTGGTTGGCGGATGAAAAAAGAGGTTTTCATCGTTTAACGGATAATTTTAGTGCACTAGAAATTGCAAACAATGGTCCATATACCAACGAAGCGTTTCACCTTTCCTGCGAAAATGATCATTTATTTGTCTCAGCAGGTAGAGTAGATGGAACCAATTGGAATAAAACGTTTAATTGGCATGGAATATATGCCTATAATCAAAGAGAATGGACGATGTATAATCAGATTACTATTCCTGAAATGGAACAAGATATTGACACGGTATCTGATATTCTTTCAGTTACTCCACATCATAGTAATGAAAATGAATTTTTTGCTTCGTCATATGGGGGTGGGTTACTGCATTTTCAAGACGGACAACTTGTAGAGCGTTATTCCTATTACAACTCAACGCTTCAGCCAAGAATAGGGCAAAATAGTAACGTATTGGTCTCATCCTCAGCCTTTGATTCCCAAGGAAATTTATGGGTTTCTAACCCTTATACCAATTCACCACTTTCTGTGATGACTCCTGAAGGTGAATGGCAATCGTTTTATTGTGGAAACCAAGCTGCAGATAAGTTGTGTACAAGTCTTACAGTGGATAATCAGTATGGTTATGTATGGATGATTGTTAAAGGAATAGGTTTAGTAGTCTACGATTTTAATCAAACCCCTCTTGATGACTCAGATGACGAGTATGCATTTGTTACTACGTCTAATGGAAATGGTTCGCTTCCTAGTTCATATGTAAATTCAGTAGCTATTGATTTAGATGGAGTGATATGGATTGGGACAGATAATGGACCTGTTCAGTTCTACAGCTCCTACCCTATTTTTAATGAATCTAATTATAATGCTCAAAGAATATTAATTGAAGATAATGGTACCATTCAATATTTGCTTGAAAGTCAGATCATAAATGATATAGAAATTGATGGAGCTAATCGAAAATGGATTGCTACAAGTGGCGGAGGTTTATTTTTGATGTCTGAAGACGGAACAAATACCATCTATTCATTTTCATCTTTGAACAGCCCATTATACAGTGACCAAGTAAATGCCCTTGCTATAAATCACAATACAGGCGAGGTTTACATTGCTTCTGAAGATGGTATACAAGGATTTAAATCCTCAGCTACCGAATCCAATTTTTCCTTTCAACCTTTAGAAGTATATCCTAATCCGGTTAGAGAAAATTATTTCGGAAATATTGCTGTAAAAGGAATGATGAGTAATTCTGAAATAAAGGTCACAGATGCAAATGGAATATTAATACATAATTTAGTATCAGATGGTGGTCAGGCCATTTGGAATGGAAAGAATTTAGAAAATGAACTTGTCCCCTCAGGTGTGTATTATTTTTTTGCTACCTCACAAGACGGTTACAGTAAGGCGAAAGGAAAGGTGTTAATCATCAGGTAGTTTTTTACTTAAGGATGTGAATATTTATTGGATAAGTAAAAAATCCAATTGATAATAACACATAGTTTTGGTTACATGTGGTTAGATGTAGTAATTGCTTTACCTATACTATGGGGAATTTATAATGGATATCAAAAAGGACTAATTTCTCAAGTTCTTGGGATAATAAGCTTAGCTATTGGTATTTATATGGGTATCCACCATGGAAATTTAGTCTTTTTTTTACTAGAAGGTAAAGTTTCAGACTCCTACATACCCATTATTTCTTTTGCCATCATATTCATAACTATAGTGGTGCTAGGTATTTTACTTTCTAAAGTCATTGAAAAAATGCTAGCCTTCATTCAATTAAAGCAGTTAAATAAAATTGGAGGAATTGTTTTTGGAGTGCTAAAGGTGCTCCTTTTTTTGTTGGCTGGAATATACTTTTTTGAAAAGTGGGATACGAAAAATAGTATTATAAAGAGCGAAACAAAAAATGAATCCGTGTTATATCCGTTGTTAGTCAAAAGCTCATCCATTATTTTACCTGAGCTAAGTAATCATGAAATTCTAAACATTACAGAATCCCTACAACAAGAAAATGTTTTAAATCTAGAAGATTAATTACATTTGAAATGTGTTTTTTGAAAACGACAACGCCCATCTTCAATTAAAAAATCAACTTGTACAGTTATACCTAACTAACAGAGTCCCACATGCCTTATTATTTGGTGGTAAAGAAGGTTCAGGTCATTTTCAGTTGGCCATGTTTTTTGCAAAAGTTTTGTTATGTAAAGAGGTTAATAGTGGTCCATGTAGCCAATGTTCTTCTTGTAAAAAGATAGATAATTTTAATCACCCTGATCTTCATTTTTCATTTCCCATACACCTTTCTAAATCAGAAAAATCGGAGGTTTCAGACGATCAAAGAGCTAGTTTTGTAAGTATGGTACAGGAATTTCATTCCATTGGAAAACAGGCTTGGTATGCTAAAATGGGTAACGAAAATAAACAAGGTGTTATTGGAGTTAAAGAAGGGCATGAGATCATTAAAAAATTGCAGTTAAAATCTTATGAAGGCGGAAAAAAGATATTGATTATATGGCTTCCAGAGTTAATGAATATTCAAGCCGCCAATAAACTACTTAAGCTTATAGAAGAACCTCCTGAAAAAACAAATTTGATTTTTGTTTCCGATCGTTCTGAGCAATTAATACAAACCATTTCTTCTAGATTACAGCAAATCAAAGTTCCTCACCTTGAAAACACTTTTGTTAGTACGTATTTACAATCTCATTTTAATGTGGAAGAAAACGATGCTAATGTGCTTTCTAAAAGTGCTGGAGGTAACTTACATAAGGCCATATACAAGTACCTTAACAATGAAAAAAGTCAAGAATTTTTAGCTCAGTTTGCCCAATGGATGAGGTTATGTTATTCAAGAAACATTTCAGATACCATAGATTGGGTTAATAATTTCTCTAAAAAAGGAAGAGAAACAAATAAAGAGTTTCTTAGATACACGTTGGAATTGTTTAGACATTGTATTACTAATCATTATATGGTGTCCATGGATGGATTAAGTATTGAAGAAGAACAATTTTTAATCAAGTTCAAACCTTTTATAAATCATAAAAATATAATTAGACTGAATGAGGTAATAAATGAAGCTTATTATCACGTAGAAAGAAACGCTAATATTAAAATTCTTATGTTAGATGTTTCACTGCAATTATATAAATTGATCAGAAATTCGAAATGAATTCAAAAAGTTGAATGGTTCTACTTGTAAAAAGAAAGAAATGAAAAAATTGAATTTACTAGGGTATATTTTGTTTTTGTTGCTAACATGTCTCAGTTGTAAGAATGATAATTTATTATATACTTCTTTTCAAGAAATTAAAGATACTACTTGGTCATTTAAAGA
>CAZJVX010000059.1:0-8803 GCA_964549345.1 uncultured Flavobacteriales bacterium
CCTGAAATTTCATCTGGTTTCAGTTGGTTATTTCTTGCTCTTAGTGCAAGGTCATTAACTTTTTTGGCTAGTCCAACTAAATTTAGTTGGTCAGCATGGTTAATGACAGGGACAATTAGATTACCACTCGGTAAAGCAGTAGCCATCCCAATATTTATATTGCTTTTAACAATGATTTTATCACCATCTATGGATGAATTTACCATAGGAAAGTCTCTTAATGCTTTGGCTACAGCTTCGATGAAAATAGGCGTAAATGTGAGTTTTTCACCTTCTCTATTTTCAAATTCCTTTTTGTACTTATTTCTCCATAAAACCAGATTGGTTACGTCAGCTTCAACAAAAGAGGTGACATGTGGAGCAGTATGAACAGAGTGTACCATATGATCGGCAATCATTTTTCTCATTCTATCCATTTCAATGATTTCACCTTCACCATTTTGCACTGTTGAGCTTGTTGAAATGACGGTTGGTGTTTGAGGTTTTGGTGCTTCCTGTTTTATGGGGTTAATCGGAGTTTGGTTTGTCTTGTTATCAAGGTAATTGAGCATGTCCTTTTTGGTAACTCTACCGTTTGCTCCAGTTCCGTTAATTTGATCTAATTCATCTTGATTAATATTTTCTTTTTTAGCAATACTTTTGACTAACGGAGAATAAAATCTATCTGAAGTACTTTCCACTATAATTTGCTCTGAAATTTCTTTTTCTAAAGGCTTTAAAATTTCACTTTCCACTTCCATCTCGCTTAGTTCCACCTTTTCTTCTTCAATTTCTGTACCAATATTTTGATCTGTTTCAATTACAGCAAAAATACTTCCAACTTGAACTACATCTCCCTCGTTAAATAGAGCTTCCTTTAATATTCCGGAACCTGGAGAAGGAACTTCGGAATCTACTTTGTCTGTAGCAATCTCAACAATCGGTTCATCTTCTTCAATTTTGTCACCAACAGATTTTAACCAGGTCGTAATAGTTGCTTCAGCAACACTTTCTCCCATTTTAGGAAGTTCAACTTTTAATTCAGCCATTACTTTAAATTTACTGCTACAAAAGTAAATTTATTTGAATGATTATCAATAAAATAATGATTCTAAATAGGTAATAATTTATGAACTAAATAATTGTTTGGCTAAAAGTAACAGATCTCTCTGAACATGATAATCCTTAGCATAAATGATATTAAGCTTGTTGGCAATTTCATTTCCAATTTGATTTCCATTGTGATTTAAAGTAAAAACAGCTGGTTTAATCTTAGGTAAGTCTACGTTTTTTTTACTCTTAATGTAGCCAATCCATGTGATTTTACCAACAATAATCAGGTGGATTTTAGAAAATGCTAGTCTGTAATTTTTAAAAAATATCAACAATGGAAATCCAATGATAATGACACCAGAACTTATTAAATCAAAATTTCTCTTTATTCGCTTATTGAAGGAATTGTTAATGTGATTTATTTTTGTTGAGTTAAAAAAATCGCTGGTGTAAATAGATTGACTCCCTATAATAAATTGCGAATTGTCAGGAACGATTTTAAACTCTACATCCTTTTTTAAATTGATATTGGCCATAGAAGAAATGATATCTCTGGATGTTAGATCTTTTGAGCAAAATATGACTTCATCAATTTTATTAATTTTAATAAACTCTTCCAATTGCTTGATATTACCATCAAATTCAGCATCATATTGATTTACTTCAGGACTGATTCTTAAAATTTTTGAGGGATTATCGCCATATCTTATTAATTTTTCAATTCTAGTTATTTCATCAATAGATCCAACCACAAGTCTTTTTTGGTTATTCTTTTTATAATTTTCAAATAACCCTAGCTTAAAAGATTGAAAAATAACCCTGACTAAAAAAGTAGTTGTAAGGCTTAAAATTGACGACAACAATATGACTGCTCTAGAAAATTGAATAGTTTTAGGTAAAAGGGCATAGGCAGCTAAAAGAATCAATAGTCCAGAAATTGTTCCTTTGATTAGATTTATCCATTTTAATGGGGGTAAATGATTTTGATATGCCCTGTGACAAATAACCCAAACTGCGGAGTAAAATGGGATCATGATTTTGACCGTTTTTACAGGGAATGTAATTTCCATTAAGGATTGATAAAAGTGGGCTAATTCATAAATTGCAAAGTACGTTAAGAAAAATTCTAAAATAGAAATACTCCATTTTTGGTAAATCCTTTGAAAAATAGCAATTGAAGCTCTGAAATAAATAGCTATGTTGATTAAAAATGAGAAGGTTTTAATGTGGTTTTTACTAAAATGTTTTTTAGCAAAAATGATCATGGCTTTGTAAAACACAAACACATAATTAATTGAACTTTTTTTGGTGCTTTCACCCTTGTAATGTATGATATTGGAGGCGGCAAAATAGTAATTTTTATACCCTCCTTTTGTAATTCTGTAAGAAAGATCAATGTCTTCCCCATACATAAAAAATGTTTCATCAAGATTCCCTACTTCTTCGATGACCTTTTTTTTGATCATCATAAAAGCACCTGAAAGCACCTCAACCACATGATTTTCATCCTTATTTAAATAACCTAAATGATATTGTCCAAATATTTTTGATTTTGGAAATATATAGGATAACCCAAAAATTTTAAAAAAAGCCACTTTGGGTGTTGGTAATCCTCTTTTTGATTCCGGTAAAAATTTCCCCTTTCCATCAAACATTTTTATTCCTAGTGCACCAGCATTTTCGTTTGCATCTAAAAATTCAACACACTTTAATAAAGTGTCCTCCTGAACAACCGTATCTGGGTTTAATAGTAAAACATGTTCTCCTTTAGCTATGCATATTCCTTGATTGTTGGCAACAGAAAAACCGGTATTGGTTTTATTAGAAATCACCAAAACTTTTGGGAATTTATGATTAATCATTTTTAAAGAACCGTCTACTGAGTTGTTGTCCACTACAATAATTTCAGCATCTAACGGTTCAATAGCTTTTTCAACTGATTTCAAACATTGTTCTAAGAAATGCTTAACATTATAATTAACTATTATTATGGAGAGCTTCAATTTTGCTATTGATAATTTGACTTATATTCTGTTCTGTCAAGAAGCGATTTACCTAAAGTAATTTCATCTATATATTCAAGTTGATTTCCAATCCCAATTCCTCTTGAGATAATGGTAAACTTAATATCAAAATCTTTTAGCCTTCTAAACAAGTAAAAATTAGTGGTATCGCCCTCCATTGTAGCAGGAAGCGCCAGAATTAACTCCTTTACATTTTTAGTTTGCAATCTTTTTTCTAATTCTTTGATTTTTAAATCATTTGGTCCTATACCTTCCATCGGAGAAATAATTCCACCTAAAACGTGATATCTTCCATAAAATTGCTCCGTACTTTCAATGGCTAATAAATCTCTAATATCTTGTACTACACATATTACTTCATTATTCCTTGAAGAGTTTGAACAAATTTCACATTTTACAGTCTCAGTAATATGAAAACAATCTTCACAAAAATTCAGGTGTTCTTTTAGTTTTATAAATGAAGTTGAAAACTTTTTGACATCGTCATTATGTTGGTCTAATAAGTGCAAAACTAATCTCAATGCCGTTCTTTTTCCAATACCTGGTAGTGTTGCCATTTGGTCAACAGCATCGTTAAGTAACTTAGATTTAAAATCCATTACACAAAAATAATCATGTTTAAATTTTATTAACTATGAAATCTGTATAGATTGATCTTTCCCCATTAAAACGGTTTCAGATTGTGGTTAATTTAGAAGTATGAGTACTTCTTTGATTATAAGTTTAGTAAGTTGTTATTTTATTGTGCTTATGGTCATATCATGGGTAACCTCAAGAAAGTCCAATAATAATTCTTTTTTTCTTGGAGATCGAAAATCGCCTTGGTATATAGTTGCATTTGGGATGATTGGAGCTTCATTGTCAGGTATTACATTTATTTCCATACCAGGATCTATTGCAAAATATGATGAATCTTTGGGTTTAGTTCCTGCTTCTCAATTTAGCTACATGCAAATGGTGCTGGGGTATTTAGTTGGATATATCATTATAGCCTACGTTCTTTTACCTATTTACTATAGAATGAACCTTACTTCTATTTATGTGTATTTAAAACATAGATTTGGTCATTACAGCTACAAGACTGGAGCATCATTTTTTTTATTATCAAGGATTATTGGAGCATCGATTCGATTATTACTAGTAGCTAGTGTACTACAACTTATTTTATTTGATGAAATGGGAGTTCGATTTGAATTAACAGTACTATTTTCCGTAATTCTAATATGGTTGTATACAAATAGAGGAGGGATTAAAACCATTATTTGGACGGATACATTACAAACATTCTTTATGCTTATTGCAGTAGTTGTTACCGTTATTTTAATTAAAAATCAGCTTAATGAAGGAAATTCAAAAAGCTATTATGATATTTTGTCAGCAAGAGGTTATACAAAAGCCTTTTTTTTTAATGATTGGTTAACTGGAAATTATTTTTGGAAAAATTTTTTGGGAGGTATTTTTATTACTATAGGAATGACAGGGTTGGACCAAGATATGATGCAAAAAAATTTAAGTTGTAAAAATTTAAAGTTGGCCCAACTGAATATGTTAACATTTTCAGTTGTATTGGTTTTTGTGAACTTTATATTCCTTGTACTAGGAGCGCTTTTATTTAGTTACTATCAAGAAACGAGTATAGGGTCTAATGCCCTTGAAGTTATTGGCAGAACAGATCTTCTTTTTGCAGAAATTGCCAATAGTGGATCTCTAGGTTATGGAGTTGCAATTTTATTTTTATTAGGTCTAATTGCTGCAGCATATAGTAGCGCGGATTCTGCCTTAACTTCTTTAACAACTTCATTTACTGTTGACTTTATGAATATTGAAACGAAATCTTCAGCTTATCAAGAACGAATAAGAAAAATAGTACATGTTATTATGTCTCTAGTGCTCGTTTTAATGATTATAATCTTAAGAAAAACATCGGATGATTCCGCTATTTGGTTGCTGATTAAATTAGCCGGATTTACATATGGTCCACTTATTGCACTATTCTTTTTTGGTATCCTAACTAAAAGAAAATTGTTAGATCAGTATGTGCCGTTTATGTGTGTTTTTATTACGTCCATATTAGCTTTAATTTGGGGATTAAATAATTATAAACTAATATCTTGCTTCGGAGAATATCAGTTTGGTGGTGAAATCATTATTTATAATTCATTGATTTCATTTGCTTTGCTTTTTTTGATAAGCAAAAAATCTTAAAAGCTAATTATTTTATCAGCATTATTAATAATTTCATATAAATCAGCCATTGTTGAAATTGGGCATAGTTTACTAGAATTTTTTTTCCTAATCTCTATACATGTACCGCAGGCAAACAAAATCCCTCCATTTGATAAAAAAAGTTCCATTTGTTTCTTAATTTGGAATTGATCATTTGATAAAGCTTCTGCTTCAACACCTTCGGCCATTAAAAATACTGAGCTAGAATCTCCCTTTTTTAATGAAAAATTTGCGAGTCGAAAAGCATTCCAAACTGTTTCTGAATGTTTAGAGTAAATTACAATTCCTAGATTCATTTAAAATATGTTTGTGTTATTGATTGTTAAATAATTATAATAAAAAAAAACAAATTAGTTACTTTTAAATGTAAAGTCTAGCAATATGCTTCTCGAAAAAGCAAAAAGTTATTTAAAATTATGTTATCACGAGTTGAATAAAAACAATTTATTTACATCTAGGTGGAATGAAGTCCAAAAAGAAATAGCACTAAATGGGAGTTATGAATTACTAGACTTTGAATTAAGCTATGGCGCAAAAGTTGCCTGGAGAAATTCAAATAAGTGTATCGGTAGAATTTTTTGGAGAAACATGGATGTGTTCGATAAAAGAGAATTAGTTGATTCGGACTCTATTTTTGACTCTCTTTTTAACCATATTAAATATTCAACTAACGGAGGAAAAGTAAAATCAACAATTACTGTTTTTAGCCCAGACAAAGAAATCAAAATTTGGAATCCACAATTATTGAGCTTTGCCGGATACCATGGTAAAAAAGGTCACATTATTGGTGATCCAAAACAATTAGAATTTACTAATGAATGCATAAAATTAGGATGGAAACCAAGAAAAGGGAATTTTGATATTCTACCTTTAGTTGTTCAAGTAGGTAAAAATAAACCCGAATGGCGTGAAATACCCCAAGATATTGTAAAATTAGTTCATATTGAACACCCCAATTATGAGAAAATTAAAGACTTAAATGTAGTATGGTATTCGACTCCTATCATTTCAAATATGATTTTGGAAATAGGTGGAATTGAGTTTAAGGCTGCCCCTTTTAACGGCTGGTACATGGGAACTGAAATAGGAGCTAGAAATTTAGCAGATGTTGATAGATATAATTTATTACCTACTGTAGCAAAGCTGATGAATCTTGATTTAAAAGATAAAACCAATATTTGGAAAGATAGAGCACTGGTTGAATTAAATTATGCTGTTTTATACTCCTTTAAAAAAGCTGGTGTAAGAATTGTTGATCATCACTCTGCTTCTCAACAATTTATGAAGTTCATGCACATAGAAGAAAAGCAGGGTCGAAAAGTAACTGCCGATTGGTCTTGGATTGTTCCCCCAATATCAGGTTCTGCCACAGAAGTTTTTCACACCGAAATGGATAATTCTATTAAATATCCAAATTATTTTTATCAAAAGAATGTGTGGGAGTAAGTACTTTACCTTAATTTTTTGCAATTATCAGCTTATTAATTTTTTTTATTAGGTAAGGCCCGCTATAGATAAATCCTGTGTAAAGTTGGATAAGAGATGCTCCAGCGTCTAACTTTTCGATTGCATCATTCTCATTCATAATTCCACCAACACCAATAATTGGAATTTTTTTATTTGTTTTTTCTGAAATATATCTAATGATCTCCGTTGATTTGTCTGCTAATGGCATACCGCTTAATCCACCATTTCCTATTTTTTTTAGTTTGGATGAAGAGGTTTTTAGTTTCTCCCTGTTTGTGGTTGTGTTAGTGGCAATAATACCATCTAAATTTTGATCTAAAACTAATTTAATGGTTTCATCTAATTGGTCTGTACTTAAATCTGGAGAAATCTTAATTAGGATTGGTTTAGGTTTAGTTTTTTCACTATTTATTTCCTTCAATTTTGGAATTAAGGTTTCAAGAAATGCAACATCTTGTAATTTAGTAAAGTTACTCACGTTTGGGCAGCTGACATTCAAAACAAAATAATCAACATACTCATGTAAAACATTAAAGTTTTCTATGTAATCACTAGATGCATCTTCATTTTTAGTTTCTGTATTTTTACCAATATTTCCACCAATTATAATCTCTTTTTTTGTTTTTTTTAGCCTTTCTGCACAAGCATGTGCTCCGTCATTATTGATACCCATTCTATTAATAATTCCTTCGTCATCAATCAATCTGAAAAGACGTTTTTTTGGGTTACCTGGTTGAGCTTTTGGTGTAATTGTACCAACTTCTATAAAACCAAATCCTAAAGCTGTAAGCGTTTGAATATTTTTTCCATTTTTATCAAAACCTGCTGCTAATCCTACTGGATTTTTAAAAGTAAGACCAAACAGATTTCTTTCTAGCTTTTTATCACTTATGGTAAATGTTTTTTGTGCAATTGATCTTACGAGTGGTATCTTTAAAAGCTGTTCAAGTGACCAAAGTGAAAAATAATGCACTCGTTCAGGGTCAAAACAAAATAGTAAAGGTCTAATTAAGGCTTTATACACGCTGCAAAAGTATGAAACTTACCCATTTAGAAAATGTCTGATTAGATTTTTATGCTTCTGGATTTTCCAATTGGAACTTAAGGTATTTTAATCCCGATCTTACTGAGTTATATGCTTTCTCTTCAGGTAAAGTATTTGGAATAACCTTCAATTCTTCAAATTGTTGAAATATATGATCTTTTACTCCCACTAAAATAACTTCAATACTTTTTGATCTGTAGCTTTGAATAACTTCTTCAAGTACATAAATACCTGATGCATCAATGTAAGGGACATGTGACATATTAATTATGACGGCATCCTTACCTTTTATTGATTCAGCTTGTTCTTTAAATTGGTCAGAAAATCCGTAGAAAAGTGGCCCATCTAATTCATATTCAAAGATTCTATCTTTAATGGATTCAGGAATTTTTAATTTCTTCTCCATGTCTGCAATGTTTCCTTGTTTACTTTGCTCGTCCACAATTTTACCCATTCGTTGCATAAAGAAAAATGAGGATAGCACCATACCCACTCCTACGGCTACAAGAAGGTCTACAAATACGGTAAGTAATATGGCTAGTATGAGGACTAGAGAGTCACTGTTTTTAAGACTAACAAGTCTTTTCATACCTTTAAAATCGATTATGCCTATACCAACAGAAATAAGTAAAGCAGATAAAACTGACTTTGGGACCATGGCTAAAATCTTGCCTAAACCCAGTACCGCAATAATTAAAAATACTCCTTTAAAAATACCGCTCAAGTTTGATCTACCATTGGAATTTATATTTGCTACTGTTGCAGCAGTAGTCCCTGCACCTGGAATTCCACCAAATACAGCAGTAATAAAATTTCCTAATCCTTGACCAAATAATTCTCTGTTTCCATTGTGCTTTGTTTTGGTTAGATTATCAGCTACTACTGAAGTAAGTAGAGTATCTATAGTTCCCAGACCCGCAAGTGCCAAAGCGTTCCCAATAGCTAAACTAATCATAGATGCATCCACATTAAACATATCAAATAATCTAAATTCTGGTAGGGTAGTAGG
>CAZJVX010000060.1:0-8741 GCA_964549345.1 uncultured Flavobacteriales bacterium
ATGAAAAAGCCATTGAATCTGCTAAAGAAGAAGGTGGTAACGTAATTGTAGAAGGCGGAAAATTATCTGGGGAAGGATATGAAAGTAACTGTTATGTTAAGCCAGTAATTATCGAAGCGGAAAACCAATTCAAAATTGTTCAACATGAAACTTTTGCACCTATTTTATATTTAATTAAATATAATGGGGATGTGAATGAAGCTATTGCAATTCAGAATAATGTTCCTCAAGGACTTTCATCTGCTATCATGACCACAAATATGAGAGAACAAGAAGCCTTTTTATCACATGCTGGTTCAGATTGTGGTATTGCCAATGTTAATATAGGGACATCTGGCGCTGAAATTGGGGGAGCATTTGGCGGAGAAAAGGAAACAGGAGGAGGAAGAGAATCGGGATCTGACGCTTGGAAAATTTATATGAGAAGACAAACCAATACCATTAACTGGGGAACTTCTCTTCCGTTAGCGCAAGGAATTAAGTTTGAGATTTAATTATAACCTAAGCTATTTCTAACACGATCTAAGGTGGCTTTGGCCACCTTTTTTGCTTTTTGTGCACCATCCATAAGTACCTCCTCTACTTCTTTGGGGTTGTTTTGGTAATGCTCAAATTTTGCTCTTTCTACTGAAAATGAAGAAATTATTTTTTCTACTAATTCTCTTTTAGCATGCCCCCATCCATAACCACCAGCTTTTAATTTTTCTGCCATCGTTTTAGACTCTTCATTAGAAGCTAATAGCTTGTAAAGCTGGTATACAGTAGCCCTATCAGGGTCTTTGGGTTCTTCTAAGGGGGTATTGTCAGTGACTATATTTTTATTAATTAATTTCTTAATGGCATTTTCATCATCAAAAACATCAATGGTATTGTTTCTAGATTTACTCATTTTTCCGCCATCAGTACCTAATATGAGCTGAGCATCTTGTTGCAGAATTGGTTCAGGCAGCACAAAAATTTCACCGCGTTTGTGATTGATACGTGAGGCTACATCACGTGTCATTTCTAGATGTTGTAATTGATCCTTTCCTACAGGGACAAAATCTGCATCATAGAGTAAGATATCAGATGCCATTAGCATCGGGTATGCAAATAGACCAGAATTAACATCTTCCAATCGGTCAGATTTATCTTTAAAAGAATGGGCTAATTTGAGTCTTTGATAAGGAAAAAAACAATTTAAATACCATGCTAGCTCTGTACATTCACTAACATCTGATTGCCTGTAAAAAGTGGTTTTTTTGGGATCAAGTCCACAAGCTAACCACGTGGCTGCTACTTGAAAGGTGTTGTTTTTTAACGTTTCTTTATCTTTGATTTGAGTAAGCGAATGCAAGTCGGCAATGAATAAGAAAGAATCATTATTTGCTTCATTAGCCAAAGCTACAGCTGGCTTTATAGCTCCTAATATATTTCCTAAATGAGGTCTTCCAGTACTTTGTATTCCAGTGAGAATTCTTGCCATTTCAATTATTAATTCTAAATTATAAAGTTTAAACTTAGACAGAAATTTAATATCCTTAGCTTCACAGAGTTGAAAAAATTACAATCATACTTGTATTACTTCCATTTCGCTTTAGTATACATTCTATTTTCTTTGATATTAGGACCCATTATTTTTGTTTTTGTAAAAGGAAAAAATAAGTTTATTAGGGCTAGGAAAATCAAAATATTTTGGGCAAAATGGATGATGTTTTTTGTAGGTATTAAATACGAAACCAAAATGGAGCCTACGATTACATTCAATCAGCCTTACATCATTTGTCCCAACCACAAGTCTTATTTAGATATCGTATTAATGTATTTAATTATTCCTCATGACTTTGCTTTTATTGGAAAATCTGAGCTATTAAAATGGCCTGTTGTCCGAATTTTCTTTAAAAGAGGTGTAGATATTCCCGTATACCGTGATAGTGTAGCTAAGGCCGCAAAATGTTTAGCACAGGCAGGCGATGTGTTAAAAAAGGGAAGAAGTGTGGTTATTTTTCCTGAAGGGGGTTGGGATGAAACACCTGGAATGAGAAGGTTTAAAAACGGAGCATTTCAATTGGCTATAGACAGTGGTGTACCTATCTTGCCCGTAACATTTAAAAATAATTACAGTTTATTTACACACCACACCGACTTTTCAGGAAATGCGAAACCTGGTTTAGCTAAAATTGTAATGCATAAGCCTATTGAAACTAAATCTCTTACAAGGAAAGAATTAGTATCTTTGAGGCAGAAAACATTTAATACCATCAAAAACGAGTTAGGTTGTGAAAATTAATGAAGAAACCATTTTGAAGCTTGCATCTCTTTCCAAATTAAAATTCGAAAAGAAGGAAATGGATCTGATCACTAATGATATGCAAAAGATGATTGACTTTATTCAAACCTTAGAGGAAATAAATACAGATGGTGTTAAGCCGTTGATCCATATGACGGAAGGGTACAATAACTGCAGAAAAGATGAAGTCAAAGAAATGCTAGATCAAAAAGAAGCATTAAAAAATGGACCTCAATCGGATTCTACTTATTTCAAAATTCCTAAAGTTTTAGATAAATAGTTTAGCAGAACTCATCAAAAGCTGCAACTAGGTTTTCAGCTATAACTTCAGCAGTTTGACCCTCTATGTGGTGCCTTTCAAGAAAATGAACCAATTGACCTTCTTTAAATAGTGCCATACTTGGAGATGAAGGTGGATATGGCAGACAGTATTTTCTTACCTGATTTGTTGCTTCAGTATGAAATCCAGCAAAAACAGTTAAAATTTCGTCAGGTTTTTTGTCATTTTCTACAGCTATTTTTGCAGCAGGTCTTGCATTTCTTGCAGCACAACCGCAAACTGAATTGATAACTATTAATTGAGTTCCTTTCGAAACATTAAGGTGTTTGTCGACTTCATCAGATGAGGTTAACTCTTTAAAACCTTTTGATGTCAAATCTTCTCTAAATGGGGCTACAACTTCTGCTGGATACATGGTTATGAATTTATTTCAACAAAATTATATCTTTTTTCATAAATATAAGAAAAGAGTTTAACGTTTTGCGTTAAAAAATCGCTTTAAGATTTGACTGCATTCGTGTTCTAGTACGGGTCCTTTTACTTTGGTGCTAGGGTGCACAATGTTAGGATTTGTTTTTTTAAATCCTCTTTTAGGATCAGAAGTGCCGTAAACAATCTCTCCAATTCTAGTCCAAAATGATGCACCGGCGCACATTACACATGGCTCTAAGGTAACATATAATTTACACTCGTTTAAATATTTACTCTGTAAATAATAGCTGGCTGAAGTGAATACCTGCATTTCAGCATGAGCGGTAAAATCAATTAATTTTTCACAAAGATTATGTCCTCTAGCAATTATTTTGTTGTTATATACTATTACAGCTCCAACAGGAACTTCGTCTTTTTCAAAGGCAGCTTGAGCTTCGTCCAGGGCCTTTCTCATAAAGTATTCGTCATTAAATGGATTCATTTTAATGAAGTTTTTTCAAAATAAAACAAAAATAAATAGCTTTGGTATAAATTTTAAAACACTAAAAATACGATAATGGCTTTTGAACTACCACAACTTAATTATAATCATGATGCATTAGAACCTCATATTGACGCTCGAACTATGGAAATTCATCACGGAAAACACCATGCTGGATATACGGCTAAATTAAATGCGGCAATTGAAGGAACTGACAAAGAAAATAAATCTATAAAAGAATTAATGTTAACCATGGATATGTCCAATGGTGCGCTTCGAAATAACGGAGGAGGGTATTTTAATCACTGTTTATTTTGGAAAGGAATGTCACCTGATGGTGGTGGACATCCTTCTGGATCATTGGCTGATGCAATTGATAGAGATTTTGGATCATTTGAAAACTTCAAAAATGCATTTTCCAATGCTGCTGCAACTCAATTTGGTTCGGGTTGGGCTTGGCTATGTGTACATGATGGAGGAAAACTAGAAGTTTGTTCTTCTGCTAATCAAGATAATCCTCTAATGCCAGGTATCGGATGCGGTGGCACCCCCATTTTGGGTTTAGATGTTTGGGAACATGCATACTATTTAAATTATCAAAATAGAAGACCTGACTATATTGAAGCTTTCTTTAACGTAATTAATTGGGGTCAAGTTCAGACAGAGTATGATGTCAATAAATAACTTTTTGCAACTCGTTTTTAAAGCCACTACTCAGTGGCTTTTTTTTTGTTTTTAAATAATGCGTTTAGAAGGATTGAGCCTACTACAATGACTGCCCCTAAATAAAAATTCATTCCCATTAGTTCCGAATCCTTAAAGAACAATAGTGCTAATAAAATGGCGTAAATAGGTTCAAGGTTGACCGATAAATTAACGGTATAGGCCGGTATAAATCGCATTACGTAGACTCCTATTAAAAAGGCAAAAGAGGTGCAAATCACGCCTAAAATAAGTAGCCAAATGACCTGTTCAAAATCCAGTTCAAGTTCATTTAGAACAAGGTCTCCAGAAATTAAAAACAAGATGGATATGAATACGAATCCACCTAGCAATTCATAGAATGAAATTACTCCAGCATGATTAAATTTCACAAAAACGGAGTTTAATACAGAAAATAATGCGGCAAGAAGTGCTGAGATAAGTGAATAAATGATTCCAATGAAATAATCATGATTAGAAAAAATATCTAAATCGTTCATGATAATGACTATCCCGACTACGACAAGTACACTGGTTATTAATTCTTTAGGCTCAAATTTTTTTTTGGTTATTAGAGGCTCAACAAATGAAGTAAATAGCGCTGTAGTAGATAAAAATACGAGCGCAATAGAAACATTAGATCTTATGATGGCTTCAAAAAAGCAATACCAATGTAATCCAATTAATACCCCATTTCCCAATAATTTTAAGATATTTTTGGATTCTATTAGGATTTGTTGTTTTACCACAATTAGATACACAAGAAGAGTAGTCCAGCCTATCAACATTCTCCAGAATACTATTTCTACGCTACTGAGGTTACTTAGTTCTAAAAACTTTCCAATTATTCCAGTAAACCCCCAAACTAAAATGGTGAAATGAAGTAGTAAGTAGTGATGATATTTAGTAGTCAAATTGAATTTTTATTAGTTCAAAATTATCAAACTTTAAAAAAGAAGATTTTACAATTGCCCAAATATTTGTACGAAATTAATTACTTTAGGCACCTCAAACGTGAAGAAGTTTAAATTCATATTCATTTCGGTAATAGTACTCATTTTTTATAATTGTAACAAAAGCGATACAGTTGACTTGTCTACCTTGCAAACCTATCATTACGTAGCTATACCTTTGGTTAGCGCTGAGATAGATGTCCAAGACATGCTTGAAAGAGATACAGGAGGTGTTGTTAGTACAGGTACCCAAGGCGAATTATTTTTAGCCTATACTACTCCCCCCATGTCAATGACCGCTTCAGAAGTAATCACACTTTCTGATCAATCATTTGATATCGATATTCCTTTAGGGTCTTTATCGGGAGTTCCAGCAGGAATCCCATTTACAGGTACAGTTACCGTACAAGATACCTCATCTTACGATTTTACATTTCCTAATGGAGAAGAACTAACTTCCATTGATTTTTCTTCCGGACTCTTAACTATAAGTGTAGACAATTCGTTAAGTCATGAAGTGTCAATGACCTTCACTATTCCTTCTCTTTTAGACGGAGCAAGTCCATTTTCAGATGTTTTAGTTGCTTCGGCAAACAACACAGCAATTACTCAGGTTAATCTATCTTCTTATGATTTAGATTTTACTCAAGGTAATTTAGGATTTAATGAATTTATAGTTCAAACAGAGGCCACGATAACAGGTTCAGGTGCTGCTATTTCATCTACAGATAACTTAACGATGTCTTTTAGTATGACCTCTATGAATTACAGTCAAATAAATGGGGATTTTAAATACCAACATTTTGACCTAGGAACGGAAGAAACTGTATTTGATATTTTTCAAAGTTCATTTGGGGCTTTAAGCTTTCAATTAACTAATCCAGAAATTCGTCTAGACATCACAAATGGCTTTGGATTTGATGTGTACATGGGAATGGATTCCATGTATTACGAAGATTTATCAGGATCTTTTATTGACCATATATTATATGATTCTACCTCACAAGGAAATTTACAGCAAGCGCCATTTTATTTCCCTGTAGTAAATCAACCGTCATCACCTGGCGGAACATCCACTAGTAGTATTGTAATGAATGCTTCAAATAGCAGTATAGATCAGTTGATTAATTCGACTCCAAAACAAATGATTTTTTCTTCATCTGCTTCCATCAATTTAGATACGAATATTACAAATTCAAATTACATTCTTAGCAATAGTGAAATTAGTGTTAGCTCAGAAATTTTACTCCCGCTTGAAGGCTATGCTGGTGGATGGGCTTTGGGAGATACGTTAGCTTTTGACTTTAAAGTTGATGAATTATTCAGTTCAAATACGACCATAGAAGAGTCTGTAATCAAATTTGTAACCACTAATGGCTGGCCAATTGAAGTTGCTTTTACATTAGAGTTATTGGACAGTAGTGAGTCCTTATTGACATCCATAGCAAACCAAGAACTGATCATCGAATCGGGGATGTTAGATGCAAGCGGAAAGGTGGAAACGCCAACAACTAAAGTAACAGAACTATTTTGTGACAGTACTTGTGTAAACAATCTAAATGAAACAAAATTTGTAGTGATTAATGTTTCTGCAAATACAGATGATTTCAGCAATCAACAAGCAGTTAAAATTTACAATGACTACAAGTTAGGTATTGATATGGCCATCACGGTAGCCGGAAGAATTTTTTAATGAAAAGAATATTAGTCATATTAACCATTCTTACAAGCAGTAAAATAGTTGCACAACAAGATTTTATCTTGTACCATATGCCTTCTATTCCTCAAATCACTCAAGTTGATCCAGCTTCTTTTCCTGATTCTAAGCTAGATATTGGTTTACCGATAATTTCAAGTGTTTATGGATCTGCATTTAATACTGGTTTTTCACTAGGGGATTTATTTTATCAGAACGCTAGTGGAATTATGATGCCTGATGTGGATAATGCTATTGCATCTATGAATCCTAATAACTTTTTGATTTTAAATGCCAGTACAGATCTTTTGTTTTTTGGATTTAAAAAGGGAAATAACTTTTATTCCTTTAACGTGACTGAAAAATTAGACTTTACCTTTAATTATCCAAAAGATTTGATCATTATGGCTATGGAAGGTAATGGCAATAATTTACTTGGTAAAAGAGCTTCTTTTGATGGGTTAGGCTTTGATTTTACACACTGGAGAGAATATGCTGTTCATTGGGTTCACGATGTAGATCATAAGTTTTCTTATGGTGCCAGATTGAAGTACCTATATGGAATGGAAAACTTCACTACAGATGTAAGTTATATGGGAATAACTACGGATCAAAATACACATGCGCTTACATTTGATATGAATTTTGATTTTCGAACAGCTGGGCTGCCTATGGTCATGATTGATGATTCCATACCTTGTATTGGTGGAATAGACATGAATGATTCTGCTGAGGTTCAAGCCTCTGGTTTAGATGAAAATTTTCTTAGTAATTACATGTTTGGTAGAAATAACAATGGTTTAGGTATAGATCTTGGATTTAATTACCATGTAAACGATAAATTGCTACTGGAGTTTTCAGTACTTGACCTTGGGTTTATAACTTGGAATGATTATACGGCTAATTCACAACTAGATGCTTGGGATTACACGTACGATGGTATTGATAATCCTATAACCGTTTTTGGACAAGGTACTAGTGTGGAATTTTTAAAGAATATACTTGAAGACTCCATCGAAGCATCACTTTACGATAATTATCAATATTCTACCCCTAGCTATTCAACTTCTCTGAGAACAAAGATTTATGCTTCTATGGAATATATTGTTGATCATAATAATTTTATATCCTTAAGTCTATATTCTTCATTTGTTAGAAAAAGATGGAGACGGGGTCTTGGAATTGCCTATAACTATCATTTAGGAAATTTCCTCTCTGCTACGGCTAGTTATTCTATTTATAATAGAAGTTATTCGAATGTAGGTTTAGGGGTCTCTGTAAATCTTGGTCCTGTTGAATTGTATTGTCTTACGGATAATATTCTTGCTTGGGGGATGTTAAATCCATCCGATAATTTAGCAGGAAATGGTCAAGCTGTTAATATTGATACTAGAAAAGTGAAAAACGGTCAGATTCACTTTGGAATGAACCTCACTTTTGGAAGGGATAAAAAAGAAAAACCAGGAGAAGAAGCAGAAGAAGATAGAGCAGCACCTGTTTCTAACGAAGGAGACAAAGAAGCTACTGAAACCAAAGGGAGTACAGATACAAAAAATGGTGTACAGGGGGTGAAAAGAAAGACAGTTTACGGTGATAAAGAAATAGAACCCAAAAGAACAGATTACAATGAGGGTTCAAAAGGAAAATCATCAAAATCAGATTCTAAGTCTGGAAAAAAGACTAAATCAAAGTCAAATTATAATAAGGAAACTAAAACCAAGGAAAACAAAAGAAAAGGTCCTTTAGTTCCAAAAGTGGAAGAGACGCAATCCAAAGAAAAAACTTACAGAAAAGTTTCTCCTAAGATTTAATTTTACGTATAAAATAATTTTCAAATGAAACCCCAAGTGTGGGTTTCTCGTATTTGTGGTATAATTACACAATTAATATTCACAAAAACCACACTAATTCAATACGACTTATAATGC
>CAZJVX010000061.1:0-8710 GCA_964549345.1 uncultured Flavobacteriales bacterium
TATGAAATACTACTAGATGAACTTAGAGATTATCGTTTCTATGATTCTGATTGGACTCATCCAAGCAAAGAAGCTGTCGATTATATCTGGGAGAAATTTTCTAGGTCTTTTATTGCTGATTATAATAAAGAATTAATACTTGAAATTGAAAAAATCAGAAAAGATCTAAATCATAAAATCTTATTTGAAATTGACACGGAATTCTATAAAAAACTACTTAAAAAAATCCAATTAGTAAAACCGAAAACTCCTCATTACTCCTGGGAGCACGAAATTGCATTTGTTCAAAAGTATTTAGCTGATTAGATTCAAATCAAAGTCATTTAATGTACTTAATACACAATATGCTTGATCATGCCACTTTTCATTTGGTGATAACTTATCTGGAACTAGAATTACTTTCATACCAGCAGCAATTCCAGCTTCCATGCCCGCTTTAGAATCCTCTAACACCATACATGATGAGGAATTTAATCCTAATTTTTTAGCCGTAGTAAGAAAAACTTGAGGATCTGGTTTTCCTTTTAATTCTAATTCAGCAGAATGAATGACTTCAAAATAGGATTGAATTTTTAATTTATTAAGAACCGTCTCAATTAGTTTCATAGAGGAAGAGGAGGCTAGGGCCATAGGAATTTCCCGATCAGAAAGGGCTCTAATGGTTTTCATAACTCCTGGTAATGGAGCCCCATCAGAATGAATTAGTTTAATCATATTTTCTGTAATGTCATTTACTACATGTGCTATGGTCGGGGAACTCCATTTAAATTGGGAATGCCAATGTTGAACAACTTCATCAATTCGCATCCCTTTTGTAGACTCACACATCTCGTATGTGAAATCATACCCAATACTACTAAAGGCATCAATTTCAGCTCTTTTCCATAACGGTTCAGAGTCGATAATTAAACCATCCATATCAAATATAACGGCTTTTATCTTTTCACTCATTTTATCCTAAGAAAGGATATCTGTAGTCAGTAACAGGTACAAGTGCCTCTTTAATTGTTCTCGGAGAGACCCATCTTAACAGATTTAGATATGATCCTGCTTTATCATTAGTACCTGATCCTCTTGCTCCGCCAAAAGGCTGTTGACCAACTACTGCTCCAGTTGGTTTGTCATTGATGTAAAAATTCCCAGCAGAGTTTTCTAGTTTTTTCATCGCATGTTGAAGTGCATGTCTATCTTGACTGTAAACAGCACCGGTTAATGCATATTCTGATGTATTGTCAACTACGTCTAATATCTGATCAAAGTCTTCATCATTGAAGGTGTAAACAGTTACAACTGGACCAAATATTTCTTCACACATGGTTTTAAATTTAGGGTCGGTTGTGGTAACCACAGTGGGTTCTATAAAATAACCTTTGCTTTTATCGTAATTTCCACCCACTAAAATTTCAGCATCATTAGCACCTTTTATGTGATCGATATATCCTGCAATGCGATCAAATGCTTGTTCTGAAATAACGGCATTAACAAAGTTTGAAGGATCAGCTGTACTTCCCATTTTAAAAGACTTTACGTCTTCAATTACTTTTTTGAGTATCGGTTCAGAAATAGATTTTGGTAAATAAACTCTTGATGCTGCTGAGCATTTTTGCCCTTGGAATTCAAAAGCTCCTCTTGAGATCCCAGCCGCAACAGCCATTGGATCAGCTGATGGGTGAGCAACAATGAAGTCCTTTCCTCCTGTTTCACCCACTATTCTAGGGTATGATCTGTAATTATCGATGTTATTACCTATTATCTTCCATAGGTTTTTAAATACAGCTGTTGAACCGGTGAAATGAAGACCAGCAAATTCTGGGTGATTAAAAACAACTTCACCAGCCTCTGGTCCATCAGCTACCACCATATTGATTACACCATCTGGAAGACCGGCTTCCTTAAACAATTTCATAATCACATGAGCTGAATACATTTGTGTTTCTGCAGGTTTCCAAACAATTACATTTCCCATCATAGCTGGTGCAGCACATAAATTTGCTGCAATAGCAGTGAAATTAAATGGAGTAATTGCAAAAACAAACCCTTCTAATGGTCTATATTCCAGTCTGTTAATGATTCCGTCTGCTGATTCAGGTTGTTCGGCATAGATTTGTTGCATGTAGGCCACATTAAACCTTAAAAAATCAATTAATTCACACGCTGCATCAATTTCTGCTTGAAAAACATTTTTTGATTGTCCTAACATAGTTGCTGCATTCATTTCATCACGGTATGGACCTGCTAACAAATCAGCCGCTTTTAAAAAAATAGTAGCTCTGTTTTCCCATGCCATAGATGACCATTCTTTTCTTGCTGCTAATGCTGCAGAAATCGCATCTTGCACATGTTTTTTGCTCCCCATACTAAAATGACCCAGTACATGTTGGTGATCATGAGGAGGATTCATTGGAAGTTTATTTTGTGTACTTACCTCCTTGTCGCCAATATATAATGGAACATGGATAGGGTCTTGGTGGTACATATGATTGTACTTTTCTAAAAGCGATTCACGTTGAGGCGACCCTTTCACATAATTGTTAACGGGTTCGTTTTCTGGAAATGGCATTTGGTATATTCCTTTAGGCATGGGTATTTTTTTTATTTTGGATGCAAATTTAAAATTTATCTCTTTACAAGTAAATTGATATTTTTAAAATGATCTAAATTTATTTTATGTACACACCATTTCTTGCTAATACAACAAATCAACCTTTTGGAATTGAGGTAGTTAGCGCTGAGGGTATATATCTAGTAGATCGAGTAGGTAAAAAATATATTGATTTAATTTCAGGAATTGCTGTTTCTAATTTGGGTCATCAAAATCAGCATATTAAAAGTGCATTGTTAGATCAATTAAATAAGCATTTACATGTAATGGTTTTTGGAGAGTTTAGTCAGGAGATTCAAAATAAATTAGCCCAAAAATTAGCTACTTTTTTACCTAAGAGTTTGAATTGTTTATATGTGGTCAACTCGGGTACAGAAGCTAACGAAGCGGCTCTTAAATTAGCTAAACGAGCAACCGGAAAGACAAGGTTGGTTTCTTTTAAAGGCGCTTATCACGGATCTACTCATGGTTCGTTGAGTGTTTCTGGAAATGAACAAAAGAAGTATGCTTTTAGACCTCTTTTACCTGATGTGTTGCAGTTGCCTTTTAATGATTGTGATGCTCTTGAGAGTATTGACCATCAAGTAGCAGGAGTTATTATAGAGCCTATTCAGGGAGATGCTGGAGTGAGAATTCCCTCAAATAAGTTTATGGAAAAACTCAGGAGAATATGTGATGAACATTGCATATTATTAATTGCTGACGAAATTCAAACAGGCTTTGGTAGAACGGGTAAGTTATTTGCGTACGAACATTTTGATATTGTGCCTGATATCGTTACGATTGGTAAAGCATTTGGTGGGGGTATGCCTATAGGAGGTTTAGTTACCAGTCAAAAAATCATGTCGCTGTTTACATCAAATCCTGCACTGGGACACATTACCACTTTTGGGGGGCATCCGATGTGTTGTGCAGGCGCTTTAGCAGGACTAGAAGTCTTAGAAAATGAAAATATAGTTTCTAAGGTGGAACAAAAGGGTGTTCTTTTTGAATCCCTGTTAAGACACAAGATGATAAAGGAAATAAGAAGAAAGGGATTGTTTTTTGCTATAGAACTTGAAAATCCAGAAATTGTTCAAAAGGTGGTGGAAGGTTGTAAAGATAAGGGACTACTTAGTTTTTGGTTTCTTTCTTGCCCAGAAAGCTTTAGAATTGCACCCCCTTTAGTTATATCAGTAGACGAAATAAAGACTTCCTGCGCCATTATTAAAGATGTAATGGACCAACTATCTTAATTTTTTTTGAATACAGTTTTTAAGTGCATCTATATCATTTTTGTTGTTAAACACATTTAAAGACACTCTTATGTAGGAACCTCTTAGGGATACATATATTTTGTTTTTTTCTAAGTTGGTTTTCATGGCTTCAGGACTTACTCTATTAGGAAGTTTTAAGGAAAATAGGTGAGGGTAGATGTAGTCATTTTCTTCAAACCCTATTCCAATGGGCGATAATTCATTTTTGATTTCAGAAAAAAGTGAAAAACAATAGTTATGAATTTGTTGCACACCCCATTTTTGAATTTGTTTTAATCCTTCAATTAAAATGGGGGTAAGTAGGAAATTACTGGTTTGTCCTACGTTATATCTAGAAGAGTCTGGTTTGTATGTAGTGTCGTATTCCGTGATTTTACTAAATTCCATAGCGTTAGTTCGGTTCATCCATGATTCCTCAATTGGAATACCATCAGAAAATTTGGGTGAAAAATATCCTATTGCCATAGAGTAAGGGCCAAATAACCATTTGTAACCTGCACAAATTAATGCGTCTATTTTTAGATCAACTACATCAATAGGGAAAGCACCAGCTAATTGTGTTGCATCTACAATAAATGTGACACCCAATTGATGACACTTATCACCAATGGATTTAATATCTATTTTTGTGCCATCCATCCAGTGATTCATGGACATAAGCACTACATCTGTCTTTTTATCAATGGAGTTCAATATAGCTTCATTCCATAATTTGGCTGTTCTAGCTCCCTTCTTCACAGTTATAAGACTAGCCTGGTGTTCTACTGACCATTTATCTAAAGCAAAATAACCACTAGGAAATTCATTTTCTATGGTAACTGCTTTTTTATAACGGGCTTTTACATTGTGAAGAGCGGTAGCAAAACCATAAGATGTGGAAGGAAACAAAGCAATTTGACTAGATTTAGCATTAATCATTTCTGCAAATAAAACTCTTGCCAATTCAGAGCTTTCAAAAAAATCTTTTGGTTTATATAAATAAGGATTTCGTTCTTTTAGAATAGCGTTTAATATGGCTTTTTCCCCTTTTTTAAGCAATGGAGCCTTATATGCACAATTTAAATAATGAATATTTTTATCTATTTGAAACTTATCTTTTTGACATTTCATTTTCACAAAGTCTTACAAAAATTCAAAATAAACTATTCAACAAAAATATATGAATAAATAATATCCGATATTTTGAAATAATACAAAAAAAACTTAATTTAGTGTATATTATACAATAACTATTAACCTAATTTTTAATCTTATGAAAAAAATTTACTTATCTGTTTTGTTAGCAATCCCTTTTCTTTTTAATGCTCAGTCTATTGAAGGTACTTGGAAATTAGCTCAACAAGCAGGGGCACTGGCTGTTGGCCCAAACCAAGGTGATGGAAGCTGGTGGTCCAATTCGGCAAATGATTTAACAGTTAGATCCTGTTTTTTTGATGATTCTATCACATTTGACGCTAATGGAAATATGATGCATTACATGGACGGCAGTACATGGGTTGAAGCATGGCAAGGCGTAGCTAGTGAACAATGTGGTACTCCTGTAGCCCCACATGATGGTTCAGGGACTTACACGTATACCTTTGCAAACAATCAACTAACCGTAAACGGTTTAGGTGCTCACATAGGTTTGCCAAAAGCAATTAATGGAGGTGAAATAAATGACCCTGCAAATGCCGTTAGTTCAATTACTTACGAAATTTCTTTTGGTGTAAACGGTGAGTTGATTGCGGATATCCAGAGTGCCGGTGGTGGTACAGGATGGTGGAGATTTATTTATACTCTAACGTCAGCTCCTCCTCCTCCTCCTCCTGCTGCTTACGATGTTACTTTCGTAGTACACACAGATAACATTGCTGGTAATGTTTCTGGTGATGGCATTTATATTGGTGGTGGATTTGTTGGTGGAAACGATGCACTAGCCCTATCTGACGCAGACGGTGACGGTGTATGGGAAGGTACAATGAACTTGCCTGCTGCAGGTGGTCATTTTACTATCCTTAATGGAAATTGTTCTGACTGGTCTTGTAAAGAAGATATTTCCGGTTTACCATGTGCTGACCCCGGAAACTACAACGATAGAAACAACTTACTAGGTGGATTTACACAAGACACTACATTAGTTCTTCAGTTTGGAGATTGTTCAACTCCAAGTGGAAACACAGGTATTATTCATAATGCAAAAGATGTGATTTCAATTTACCCTAATCCTACTTCAGATGTGATCAATATTTTTAGTACATCTACTATTACAGATTACAATATCTATAATATGATTGGAAATAAAGTAATGTCAACTATCGTTAATGCATCTAATGCAGTTGTTGATATGTCCACTTTGACAAAAGGCGTGTATTTTGTTGAGGTTAACCAAAACGGTATGCTAACGAACAAAAGAATAATTAAGAAGTAATTTCTATTATATTTAAGTAAATAAAAAAAGCCCACTTAGGTGGGCTTTTTTAGTTATCTCGGTTTTCAAAATTTTCCTCTTTCTTTTCCTTTATCCTTTTAAATATTAAATAAATAACAATTGCTGTTATTATAGCATATAGTAAAAGCATTATGGCTAATGTTTTAATTTTACTGCGGTTCCGTAAGCTAGTATTTCAGCAACTCCTTGCATAATCATAGAAGTAGTAATTCTTACATTAACCACAGCGTCTGCTCCTAAAGTTTCAGCATCTTTAATCATACGCTGTAAAGCTTGTTCTCTAGAGTCAGCTTGCAGTTTGGTATATTCATTAATTTCACCTCCAATTAGGTTTTTAAGAGCGGCAAAAATATCTCTACCTACGTTTCTAGCTCTTACTGTGCTTCCCCTAGATAGTCCAAGTATTTCAACTATTTCATTTCCTGGAATGCTTTCTGTTGTAGTAACGATCATTTTATATTACTTCGTTTGCATCAAAATGAAATTCGCCCTCTATTTTAGCGTTTTCATCTGAATCTGATCCATGAACAGCATTTCTTCCCTTTGATTCAGCGTATATTTTCCTTATTGTCCCTTCAGCAGCTTCAGCTGGATCAGTCGATCCAATTAAGGTTCTGAAATCTTCTACTGCATTATCTTTCTCCAGAATGGCAGCTACAATAGGACCAGAAGACATATAATTAACCAGATCTCCATAAAATGGTCTTTCCGCATGAACGGCATAAAATGCTTTTGCTCTTTCTTTCGAAAGTTGAGTATACTTCATAGCTTTAATAGAAAAGCCTGCGTTTGATATCATTTGCAAAATATTTCCAATATTTCCAGATTCAACAGCATCTGGTTTTATCATAGTAAATGTTCTTTTTCCTGACATTATTGTTTTTTAACGTATTAAAATCGCTGCAAATATAATTGTTTGTACATCAAATTCAATTAACCTATGGTCATTTCAATTTACTCTAATGCTTGTAAAACTTTTTACCATCTAAAATCATAACCGTAATCCCATCATTATCTATATATGGATCGGAATCTATATTGAATTTCTTGAAAAACCCTGGAGTTTTAAATTTGATTTTATTATCCTTTATGATTACCCTGGTTTCGTTTTCATATAATCTGGCTCGTTTAATTTTACCAAAACCATCTTTCCAAATTTCTAATGAAAATTTTTCGGATCCCCAACTTCCAAGAAATATATTATGTTCATCTATGATGGGCTTTGTACATGAGCTTAATAAAAAGAGACACAATAGAATGCTAAATGAGCTATATATTTTTTTCATGGCTATTTTTTTGACCTAATGACCAAATACAGTGCCAAACTTAATTCGTATGGTCATATACAATAACCCAGTGATCATCCATTTTTTTCCATAACAAGCTGTAGAAACCCGATAAATTACCCAATGAGTCATTTCTAATTAATTTCCATTCTCCAGCAATTTGGTAATGTTGTTCACCTAAAGCTTTGCAATGAAGATTGGTGAAATTGAGTTCGCCCATTTCTTGCTTATTACGGTATCTTTTTTGGTAATTGTCAAGGGTAGTTTGCCAACCATATTGAATGCCGTTTTTACCAATGAATATCAATGAGTCATTATTCCAATAAAACGACATGAATTCTTCTATATTTCCTTCATTCCATGAACGTTGTTGTTTCATCATGAGTTCATCTAGTTGCTGACAATCATTTGGTTGAACTTCTCTACAGGAATAGAGCAGTATATTACAAGCAAAAAGAATAAAAACAAGCTTAAACTTCCACATTTTCATTATGTTGTTTTTTTTCATTGGTCCTAAATACGATATTCTCATCAAAGGAATCAATTAAAACTTCATCTCCTTTTTGAATATCCCCTTTAAGCAATTCTTTTGATAATCCATTAAGTATTTCTTTCTGTACTAACCTTTTTATAGGTCTAGCACCATACTGTGGCTCAAAACCTTTTTTAGCAAGGTATTCAATAGCATAATCTGTGATATCTAATTTTATTCCTTTCTCTTCTAATAATTGATTGAGTTGCTTTAATTGAATTTTCACAATTTGTTGAATGGCCGATTTTTCAAGTGGATTGAAAACAATTGTTTCATCAATTCGGTTTAGAAACTCAGGTCTGAATTGGTTTTTCAATTCATTCATAACCAGAGCTCTTATCTTAGAATAGTTTATATCACTTTCTTCATCGTTATAGAGTTCGTTAATGTGATGAGCGCCCATATTTGATGTCATGATGATAATGGTATTATTAAAGTTTACAGTTCGCCCTTTGTTATCAGTTAATCTGCCGTCATCTAAAACCTGCAGTAAAATGTTAAATACATCTGGATGGGCCTTTTCTATTTCATCTAACAACACGACAGAGTAGGGACGTCTTCTAACAGCTTCAGTCAATTGACCACCTTCATCATAACCAACAT
>CAZJVX010000062.1:0-8679 GCA_964549345.1 uncultured Flavobacteriales bacterium
ATGCAAATATTCCTGGAATGGAATTAAGCATAGTCGGACAGGGTAATTTTACAGAAAACCTATCTTTTACCACATTAGCAGGATACACTTTTATTCATCCAACCCCTACTGATGCAGACTCAGCATACCTTACCACATTTAGTGACCCAGATATGGAAAATCCTGAGAATACCATTTTGAAATACAGAAATAGACATATGCTGAAAATTGATTTTCAATTGGATTATAAAAAATGGGCTATAGGACTGAGTACACGTTATACGAGTTTAATGGAAAATGTAGATGATGTATTTATGCAACCTATAGTACAAAACACCGAGATATTACCTGGTTACGGAGATTATAGAAATGCTAGGATGACAGGCGACCTTATATTTGACTGCCGATTAGCATATAATTTTAATAATAAATACAAGTTATCTATTTTGGCTAATAATTTACTCAATAAAGAATATTCCAATAGACCCGGAAATGTAATGCCTCCAAGAACATTACTATGGCAGTTTTCGGCTAATTTCTAATCTAGTATTTTATCCACAATTTCATAGACCAATTCACCTTCAAAGCCTTTCGTGTTCAGCGCATTGCATATCTTTTGTTTTGCCTGAAAATGATCATCAGTACTAATTTGCGCTTTCTTTTTTAAAGCTAACTCTTTAATTAATGCTTGATAGGCATCATCCCCTATTAGGCTTAAAGCGTTTTCTATTAAAAATTCCTCAATGCCTTTAATCAATAACTGCTGTTTGATTTTTAGTTTTCCCCACTTGTAAAAATTAAACCGATCATTTGTAAATGCTTTGGCATATCGGTCATGGTCAATGTACTTTTCCTTTTTTAACTTATTTATTAACTTGTGTTTTTCCGATAAATTAAGTTCATATTTTTGCAAGCCAATCATGACTTCTCTTGCAGATAATTCCTTTTTAGAACATCTATTGGAAAAATAGGTATACGCTTTGTTAAAATATTCAGCGGACATTATTTTGTAAGAACCCAAGAAGACATCTTTTCTTCCTTCTTTATTTCTATTTGGGCTAGAATTGCGTCTTCTTTTTGATCATAGGTTGCTAAAGCAACTCTGTGTAGGTTTTTATGTACATCTAGTTTGTAAGCCTTATAACCCTTTTTATTTAGTTTCTTAATCAGTCTTGAAGAGTTCTTTTGTTTACCAAAACACCCTACAATCACATGGTATTTTGGAGTGGCAGTTTCTGCAGTCTGGTATGTAGGCTTTTCGTTAATTATTAACGGATTTCCAGAAGGATCAGCAGTATTTTCAACCACTTCTGTATCTATAATTTTGTTATTCGATATAGTGGTAGCTTTACTGGATATTTCTACATCATTCTGATTGGGTTTATTAAATGAATCTGTGCTTTTCACTTCCTTAGAATACGTAAAAGGGTTTAAATCAGAATAACTGAAATTAGATGGGTTATTGAACAAGTCTGTTTTTAATGGAATCCAAGCTGAGTAAAATAATAAAGGAACTATAGCTGCTGCCACCCACCATTTACTATTATTTGACTCTATTTTATGTTTAATGTCAAAAACTTTAGTCTGTTCTTTTACTTGTGATTCTGCAGATTTAAATTCATTTACGTTTATAGGAGGTAACCCATATGAAGAACCTAAAAAATTAGCTGACTTCTGTTTAAACAACAATGCATTGTTTTTATAAAATAGAGTGCCAAGGTTGATAAACTGAAATGTTTTTTTCTCTTTTAATTGATTTTTAATATTCAACACAAAATCAGCAATGATTTGAGTAGCCTTAGTAAAAGAAATGTCTTGATCTTGTGCTATTTGATTAGTAAGAAGACCATCATTATTCTTTAAATTAATATTAAATAATATTTGTTTTGAAGGTGGAGAATAATATCCAGTAACACCATCTAAAGTGGCAGGTTTATATTGCGCAACAAATCCTCCAAAATCAGGGATAATAACACAGTCATGCTGATGTAATAACTGAACTATGTATTTAGTAAGTTGAACCACTATTTCAAAAATAACAAAATATCATTAAGTAGTTCATATTGAGTGTCTTCTAAATCTCTTTGAAATATTGTTGAATTAATCTTGCTTTATGGTTACCCACACTTTTTTGCAATTCATCTATGCTTGAGCTTTTAATCGCTTCAATAGAGCCAAATTGTTTCAACAGATGAATAGCTGATTTTTCTCCGATTCCATCTATTTGAAATAACTCCGTGTGTAAGGTTCCTTTCAATCGTCTTTTTCTGTGATGAGTAATTCCAAAACGATGCGCCTCGTTTCTCATATGTTGAATAATTTTTAAAGAAGTTGATTTTTTATCCAAGTATAAGGGAAGTTGATCATTAGGGAAATATATTTCCTCAAGCTTTTTGGCTATACCAATAATACTAATCCTATTTTCTAAGCCTAATTCTCGAAGGCTTTTAAGAGCGCTTGACAATTGCCCCTTTCCGCCATCCACTATAATTAATTGTGGCAATGACGCTCCTTCATTTAATAATCTTCTGTATCTTCTATAAATCACTTCCTCCATTGAAGCAAAATCATTTGGACCCTCAACGGTCTTAATATTAAAATGCCTGTATTCTTTTTTAGCAGGTTTAGCACTTTTAAAAACTACACACGCGGCAACAGGATAACTTCCTTGAAAATTTGAGTTGTCGAAACATTCCATGTGTAAGGGTACCTCACTAAGCCTTAAATCAGACTTTAGCTGACTCAAAATGTAATTTATTTTTACATCAGGATCTTTTAAATGCTCTGCTTTTAGTAATTCATTTTTCTTAGCAATTGCATTTTTCTTTGAGAGTAAGAGTAAGTTTCGCTTATCACCTCGTTGTGGAATATGTATTTTAAATGTCGCTTCAATGGGAATAGGAATAGGTAAAACAAGTTCTTTTATCTCATTGAAAATTTCCGTTAAATTATTGCCTAAGGCATGAGATAAGACTCGTTCATCATCTTCGTCCATGGTAGTTTGTACTATTGTTGTTTTACTTTTAATGATGGTTCCTTGCATTACTAATAAAGCATTGATATAGGCATACTTTGAATCTTTGGTGTAATTCATTACACCTAAAGAAGTGATGTTAGTATCCACTACCGTAGATTTATATTGAAATTTTTTTAGGTATTTTATTTTAGATTTTACCTCATTAGCTTCCTCAAATTGATAGATACTTGCATGGCTTTCCATTTCTTTTTTCAATTCTCTCAAAACCTTGCTGAACTCGCCATTGAGAGCCGCTTTTACATGTTGTATGCGCTCATTGTAGGAGGTTACGGTTACTTTTCCTTGACAACATCCTTTGCAATTTCCAATGTAAAAATCAACCGCTGTATTGAATTCTCCATTCTCAATTTTTTCTTTAGTTAATACATGATTGCAAGATCTTATTTCAAAACATTTTTTAGCCATTTCGATGACTGTTTTAACCATTTTAACAGAGGGGTATGGTCCAAAGTACACAGATCCATCTTTTATTTTTTTTCGGGTATAAAAAATACGCGGAAATAATTCATTTTTAATGCAAATCCAAGGATATGTTTTATCATCTTTTAATTGGATATTATATTTTGGTTGGTACTCTTTAATTAGCTTGTTTTCTAACAACAAGGCATCAATCTCAGAATCCAGGTGTATAGTTTTGATTTTAGCAACCTTTCCCACCATCGCCTTGGTTTTACCATTTTCGAATTTCTTTTTATTGAAGTAGGAGGCTACTCTGTTTTTTAGCTTTTTAGCTTTACCTACATATAATAGCTTCTCATCAACATCGTAAAATTGATAAACACCTGGTAGGTTATCAAGCACTTTTATTTGCTCAGTAATAGAACTCAATGAATGGGGTTTTAACAATAAATATAGCTAAAATAAAGGCTATTTAACTCTTTTAATAGAGTAGTCAATTAATAATTCAAAAGAGGATTTAGCGGATGAATCTGGTACTTTTTTCAGTAATTCTAACGCTTTGTCCCGATAGTTATACATTTGATTTTCAGCGTATTCAATACCTCCTTGCTGAATAACCAAATCGATAATTTCCTTAATTTTCTGAGGGTCTTGCTTTTCTTTTTTTATGGTATTGATAATCATTTTTCTTGATGATCTATCAATTTTATTTAAAACATGTATTAGCGGTAGGGTTAACTTTCTTTCCTTTAAATCTATTCCAGTAGGTTTGCCAATTTTATTAGAGAACCCATAATCAAAAATATCATCTTTAATCTGAAATGCGATGCCTACGTATTTACCTATTTCCTCCATTGACTCAACCATTTCCTCATCTACTCCAACTGAACAAGCACCAGTACCACAACAAGCAGAAACAAGAGAGGCTGTTTTTTGTTCGATAATTTTGAAATATACTTCTTCTGTTATATCCAGATTTCTGGCTTTTTCCATCTGAAGTAATTCACCCTCACTCATGGATTTTACGGCTTTACTAACAATACGGAGTAAATCAATTCTATTGTTTTCAGTAGTAATTAATAACCCCCTTGAAAGCAAATAATCTCCTACAAGTACTGCAATTTTATTTTTCCAAAGTGCATTAATAGACAAAAATCCTCTTCTTTCAGCAGCGTCATCAACCACATCATCGTGAACTAAAGTAGCTGTGTGAAGTAATTCAATTAATGATGCAGCGAGATAAGTACCTTCAGAAATTTTACCATGCATTTTAGCTGCTAGAAAAACAAATAAAGGTCTTAGCTGCTTTCCCTTCCTTTTAATAATGTAGTGCGTGATTTTATCCAACAGAGCTACTTCGCTTTTCATGGCTTCTTTGAATTTTTGTTCAAAGAGAACCATTTCTTCTCTAACTGGTAACTTTATTTGATCAACTATAGACAAGTAGCAAATATCATTAAATTAATGACTTTGGTATATATTGATTAAGGTATTTAATTTAAAAACGAGTTTTAAGCGTAATGGATTTCTTATGTGTAATTATGCTACCGTTTTCTCCAAATGCTTCAAAATGAACTAAATAAATTCCAATTCCCGCTTTTTGGTTATTAGAGTTTGTACCATCCCATATAAATTGGCCCTCCGTTCCAAGTAATTTATTTGTCAAAACCCTTTTAATTAGTCTTCCTGTCTTATCGTATATACTTGCATTTCCAACCATATCAGAATCGGTTAGCTTGTAAGAAAATACAGCCACGTCTTCAAATCCATCATTGTCAGGAGAAAAAACAGCTGTTTGGACTTCAAATTGATTAGCACTAATTAATTGATTAAAACGTTGAGAATTGTCTACTCCAGGTGTTCCCCAGCCTACTGATTCAGCTGCGCTAGTCCAATTGGAAAAATCATTAGAACTTTCATTACTAATTATTTTTTCTAACGATATTCCTTCAGGATCATTAATAAGTTCATAATGCATGTCTTCTGAATAACTAAATTTATCTACCACAATAGAGTCTGGTGTAAGTAAATAAATCGTTGCTGAGTCATTTGGAAAGCTAGGTAAATCCATTTGAAAAATCTTACTTAAATCATGAGTATAAAAATCTGAAATAGTAGAAGATGTATCTTCAGTAAAACATACGACTTCTGAAGGAGAGATTACGTAATGTCCAGAAATCTGCTTGTAATTACTTATTTCACCATCACTTGCATCATAATCCGCTACAAAGTAATGATACAAATCAATATTACTATTTGAAGCATTGAAAAATTCTACATAATCTGAACCACCTGCATATGGGTCAAATAGCAACTCATTAAATAATAAATCTCCTGCTGAGGCAGTATCTGGAACAATAATTTCAATTGTTGTATCTAACACATTGCCCGAAAGGTCCTGAACATTACTGATGTCCAGTATGAGCGTATCATTTGAAGTGAATGGATTATTAAAAAGAAGTTCATAGCCTGAATTAACCACTGTTACCAACAGAGGGTTACCATTATTGAAGTTCAAATTATAATTAGAGATCTGTTCAGCGCTTGTAGTTACCGGTTCATCAAATTGGATTTCAATGGTATTGGTTCCTTTTACAAAGGAATTAGAAACTTGTGGAGGGTCATTATCGGTAATGACGTTGCCATTAATCTCTATATCATCAAAGTAAAAGTTATCTGTATTTGAAGTAGTTCTTTTACACCAAACACCTGAAAAAGTAGAAAACTGGTGCGTATTGTCAGTTGCTCCACCCTCATAAACAAAAGATGTACCCCCAATACTATCACTTAAAACTTCCCAATTTCCATTTATGTCCCTATTTACTCTAACTCTAAATTCAGGACTGATTCCATAAGCACCATTAAGCCCTGTCATAAGTAAGTTGGTTGAGGTCCCATCTTGCCTATACAGCTTTATTTTATCAGTTGAACCATTTTCTCCAACACGGATAAAATACCCATTCAAATTACCTCTTAAATTGGCATTATTAGAGGTAAGATAATATCTAAAATTATTACTATTGGATGGAGATAAATCTAATTTGACATAAAACTCCCATGTAATGGTATTGGTAAAATCTAAAATGCCTGTTTCAACTACTAAAAAAGAGGTGTCTGTTACAGAGGGTGCGTTCAATTGAAGTTGATTATTGACATTAATTATAAAGTTACTTGTATCGCCTTGCCAAGTAGGGTTGTTTAAGAAGTCTCCATCGGAAAAATCATCAATCAACTGAGCATGAAGTGAAACGTACAAAAAAGGAATAATTAACAAAAAAAAATGAGGTCTCATATTCTTCCAATCTAGCAAATAAATATACTACTTTTGGTTAAAACTAAATGATGAAAATAGCAATAGTAGGTTGCACAGGACTAGTGGGTTCTGAAATCCTTAAGGTATTATCAGAATTAAAATTACCCATAACCAAACTTATACCAGTAGCTTCAAGTAAAAGTATTGGGAAAGAAGTTATTTTCAATAATTCAACGTTAGAGGTAATTGGAATACAAGATGCCATCAAACTGAAACCTAATATAGCTATTTTTTCAGCCGGTGGAGAAATATCCAAAAAATGGACTAATAAGTTTACTGAATTAGGAACTACAGTTATTGATAATTCTTCGGCTTGGAGAATGAAGAAAGAAATTCCACTAATTGTCCCTGAAATCAACGGTGGAATTTTAACTCGAAATGATAAAATTATTTCTAATCCTAATTGCTCCACCATTCAACTCGTTCTTGCTCTAAAAAATATTCACAAACATTATGGCATTAAAAGATTAGTCATTTCTACCTATCAATCAGTGACAGGAACAGGAAGTCATGCAGTTAAACAATTGAAAGGAGAACGGAAAGGAATTGATCACCATAAAATATATCCTCACAAAATTGACCTTAACTGCTTCCCACATGGGGGTGACTTTTTAGAAAATGGATACACATCAGAAGAAATGAAATTATTAAATGAAACTAGAAAAATTTTCAATGATGAAGAAATTCAAGTTTCTGCTACTGTTGTACGTATTCCGGTCATAGGCGGACACAGTGAAGCTGTGAATATAGAAACTAAAAAATCGTTTAGCTTAACTGATGTAGTTGAACTGATACATTGTACAGATGGTGTCGTGATTCAAGACGATCCTAAAAACAATATATACCCCATGCCTATTACAGCTCATGAAAAAAATGAAGTGTTTGTAGGTAGAATTAGAAGAGATAACTCTATTGAAAATGGTTTAGATATGTGGGTTGTAGCTGACAACTTAAGAAAAGGAGCAGCCACAAATGCAGTCCAAATCGCATCCCACATCATAGAAAATAAGCTGATTTAATTATACATGGCTTTATCCTCTGAAAAATCTTCTTACTTGGGTACAATGCCCATTCCAAGATTACTTTTAAAGCAATCCCTGCCAGCAGCAATTGGGTTTATGGTCATGTCATTAAATATGGTAGTTGATACTTTTTTTGTAGGACAATACATTGGTGGCTTAGCAATAGGAGCTATCTCTGTTACTTTTCCTATTTCCTTTTTATTTTCTTCTATAGGTATGTCTATAGGAATTGGAGGAGGGAGTATTGTATCAAGAGCATTGGGAAGTAATCAAAAAGATAGAGCTCAATTGGCTTTTAATAACCAAATCATGCTCACACTCATCCTAGCCTTTCTAGTTATTAGCATAGGGGTTTTTCTAAAATATCCCATACTTGATTTATTTGGAGCAAAAGATGGTATCATGCCCTTAGCTGACACTTATTTTTCTATCGTTCTTATTGGAATTCCATTTTTAGCTCTTTCGATGATGGCCAATAATAACCTAAGAGCGGAAGGAAAAGCAAAAGTATCCATGATTGTCCTTTTGATTCCATCTATCGTAAATGTGATATTGGATTATGTATTTATTGATTTATTTGAATGGGGAATGTCAGGGGCAGGTTGGGCTACTACCATATCTCATTTAGGTTGCGCAGCATTTATTATTTACTTCTATGTAATGGGTAAAGGAGAGTTAAAAGTAATTCCAATATTATTTAAACTTAAAAAAGATATCGTTGGGGAAACATTTAAAATTGGGTCTGTCAATTTAGTAAGACAAGGAACTATAAGCTTAATTGCCATTTTACTTAATAATACACTGTACTTATATGGTAGTCAAACTGGAGGTATAGGTGGAGAGGTGGCCATTTCAGTATATGGCTTAGCAACTAGAATGGCCATGTTTGCTTTATTCCCTCTTATAGGAATTGCACAAGGTTTTATGCC
>CAZJVX010000063.1:0-8570 GCA_964549345.1 uncultured Flavobacteriales bacterium
CCAAAATAAGATTGAAGACGTTGTATGATTTGGGTGGTAATAGCTATTTCAGGTAGTAAATAAAGTACCTTCTTCTTGTTCTTAAGCTGTTGATCAATTAGGTAAATATATATTTCAGTTTTTCCACTTCCCGTAACGCCATGTAACAACACCTTTTGATTATTGTTTAAAAGAGTGGTTGTAGATTCAAAAGCCATGTTTTGGGCGGAAGAAAGCTCAGGTAATTTTTTAGTGTCCCCTTTATAACCTGAAATTCGTCCAATTTCTTCTTCATACTGGATCAGTATTTTTTTATCTATTAATCCTTTTAATACAGCAGGTGATGACGATGAAGAGGTTAATAGTTTCTTTTTGGAAATAGGTTTTTCGCCTATATCTTGAAAACGATGTAAAAAATGTAGAAATAAAGCTTCTTGCTTTGGAGCTCTTGTTAATTGATCGAAAGCTTGTTTCATGGACTCGTCATCCTCTTTTAGCTTTGGAGAGAGGGTGATTTTTGAAATTTTCTTCTCTGCGTATCCTTCTGAAAGCTCTTCATACAGTGTGATTTTACCTTTATCTAATAAAGATTTAAGATATGAGTGAGGGTATTTTACTTTTAAAATGTCTACTATATCGGCTAAACTCAATCGGTTATTATGATGTAAAGCTTCCAATATGATTTGCTCATTTTCCTTGTAGGTGGATAGGTCTTCTTCTTCGAAATTACATGAGGTAATGTAGTATGTATCACTTTGCAATTTTAAGGCGTTGGGTATACCTGCAATCATTAATTCGCCCAGCGAACACATGTAATATCTTGAAATCCAAGACCAAAGTTGAAGCTGTTCAGGTTGCAGTATGGGCTTTTCATCTAAAACCGCTATGATGGGCTTGGTCTTGTAAGAAGGTGGTTTTTGATTTATAGTGTAAACAATTCCAGTGTATTGTTTTTTAGCAACCTGTACAATAACACGTAACCCTGTTTGAATAGATTCATGATCATCACAGTGATAAGTCAAAATTTTGGGTAACGCTAAAGGAACAACTACATCAACGTACATGACAGGTTTAAAGATGGTTAGAATAAAGTATAAACCTAAGTTTTTTAAATTAGAATTTTAACTGAATTACAATTTTTAGTGGGTTGTTAATAATTATGAAGAATGAGAAGTGCATCTCTTTTATATGTTATTACATTTGTTTACATTAACACCTTAAAGTATAATAATGTCAATTTCCAAATATTATATTCCATTTGTTTTCCTAGCTCTTCTTTCATGCGGGGAATTTGAAGAGAAATCATCTTCAATGGATGATACATCTGAAGTATCAGTTGATCAAAACCAAAATATTAATATTGAACTTGAAAATACAATCTTTAGTATTCCATCACCTGTACAAATAGCAATGGAATTAAGTGATTCAAACAGTTCATTTTCATCAGCACTATTACACGATGCCGATCAACATGAGAAGTACGGTTCAAGTTTTGATAAAGCCATGATGCTTGGAATTTACGGTACAGATCTGGCCTACTGTTCTGTAAATGAATTATCTGGTAAATCCATCACCTACTTTAGCACCATGAGAAAATTGGCAGATAAATTAAACATTGGTTTTGCTATTAATGAATCTTTGGTAGAGCGATTTTCTACCAATATTGATGATAAGGATTCTGTGTTAGTCATAGCAAGTGAAGCTTATGTTAAAGTAGATGAATATTTAAAAGAAAATGACAATCAAGACATAGCTACCATGGTATTAATGGGAGGGTGGATCGAAAGTATGTACATCCAATCAACTGCCCTTCAGACAGATACTTCTGAGGTGAATCAATTAAAATTGGCTCATCATAAATATGCATTAAATCATTTTATAACCTTACTAGAAAAAGTGGGTACGGGTGACCGATACTGGGAATTGCAGAGTATGCTTGGCGATGTTAAAAAATTGTATGATGAAATCCCAACAACCTATAAGTTTAAACCCTCAACTACTGAAGCTACAACTCAAACAACACAAATCAATTCCACATCTTCATTTGACACGGATTACGGAACCATGTTAGAAATTTCAAATGAGTTCATTAACCTGAGAAACTACTACACAAAATGAAAAAACTACTTTTTACACTTCTAACTTTTTTGACATTTCAGCCTATCATTTCCATAGGTCAAACCAAATGTGATTCATTAGGTGCCATTGTCAGTAGCATGATCAATAATGGGGACGAAGGGTTCCTAACTGATGGTCAGTCATATAAATATTTTTTAGGTGAAGACGAAACATCTGAAATCATCACCACCCTTTATGAGGGTATCAACTACCGAATTGCTACCACTGCAGGATTAGAAGATAATTATATGATTTTTGAACTATTAGATGAACAACGAAATCTTCTTTTTTCTAATGTAAATCACAATAACGCACCCTATTGGAATTTTAAGGTAGAAAATACCATTGAATGTACTATTGAAGCAAAATTAGATCCCAACCGGAAATTAAATGGTTGTGCACAAATGATCATTGCCTTTAAAAAAGACAATTAAAAAAGGGATTAAAGAATGAGTGAACGTATTTTAAAAGCATTAATGCAACTCTTTGCTATTGTAGCAAAGGTTAATCTTAATGACGATGAAATACGAGCTGACCAATCTTCTCGACTGATTGTCAAACTTTTCTTACAACAAGATCTACCCAGTGAACTTATTGATAAGTATTTAAAAATCTTTGATGAGTTCATTAAAGAAAGACACAGTTCCACAAGAAAAAAAGATGGCACAAGAAAAAGAACGTCCGTAAATTCAGTCAAAGTACTTCGGATTTGCACACAAATCAATGAAGAACTCGAACAACGACAAAAAGTCATTGTACTCATTAGAATTCTTGAATTCATTTTTGCAGACCCTGAGCACTCCGAGAAAGAATTAGAATTTGCGGCAACTGTTGCTGATACTTTTAATATCGAATCGAAGGAATATGATGAAATTTTTCATTTTGTTGAATCAGGAAGTAAAAAGATATTTGAACAGGAAAATCAACTGATTATTTGTTCGGACAAAAAGCAAGAAGAATCCAAATATAAATGTCTGTATTCTGAGGGAATCAATGGAAAGGTGATCATCCTCAGAGTTCAATCTGTAAAAACCTATTTTGTAAGGTATTTTGGCAATCAGGAATTACTACTAAATGGACAGCTATTACCCCCTAGTGTTATTAAGGTTTTTAGACAGGGTTCTTCACTTAAAAACTCAAAAATTAATCCCATTTTTTACAGTGATGTGGTGACACAGTTTCTTTCTGAAGAAAATACAGAAAAAATACTTTTTACAGCTGAAAAAATCGAATACGAATTTAAAACCGGACACAAAGGGTTACATGAAATCACCTTTGAAGAAGAGTCTGGCAAACTAGTTGGTATCATGGGAGGATCAGGGTCTGGTAAATCTACCCTCTTAAACGTCTTAAATGGGAATTACAAACCCACTACCGGACAAATCAAAATCAACGGGGTTGACCTCTACCAAAACCCTGAAAAATTAAATGGAGTAATTGGATTTGTCCCTCAAGATGATTTACTGATTGAAGAGTTAACCGTCTTTGAAAATTTATTTTACAATGCTAAACTTTGTTTTGGAAATTACAGTGATGAGGAAATAAACAAAACGGTTGACGATATACTTTATTCAATCGGTTTACATGAAGTCAAGCACCTCAAAGTGGGAAATCCGCTGGATAAGACCATATCGGGAGGTCAACGAAAAAGATTAAATATTGCACTTGAACTAATTAGGGAACCATCCATACTTTTTGTGGACGAACCTACTTCAGGATTATCTTCAAATGATTCTGAAATTATCATGGATTTACTCAAGATGCTTTCTCTTAAAGGTAAACTCATATTTGTAGTTATACACCAACCATCATCGGATATTTTCAAAATGTTTGATAAACTGATTATACTAGATGTGGGAGGATTCCCAATTTACAAAGGTGATCCGGTTGAAGCGGTAATTTATTTCAAGAAAAGAATTAATCATGTCAATGCGGATGAAAGTGAATGTGAGTACTGTGGTAATGTGAACCCAGAACAAATATTCAACATTATTGATATGAAAGTAGTGGATGAATATGGCCTTCAAACAGGAAAAAGAAAAGTTGATCCTCACGAATGGAATGAATATTATCATAAACTTATTCAGCCCAAATCCGGAGAAAATGCAAAGCAAGATATTCCTAAAAGCATATTTAAAATACCCAACGTCATTTCCCAAATGGGCATTTTCTTTAAAAGAGATTTAAAATCAAAACTGACTAATCGACAATACCTCATCATCACCTTGTTTGAGGCACCACTCCTTGCCGGTATCCTTGCTTTTTTCGTAAAATATTTAGATGTTAATTATTTAAATAATGATCTAGAGTATTCATTTTTCAATAGCGAAAACATACCTCAGTATCTATTCATTTCAGTAATAGTGGCCCTTTTTATCGGACTCACTACCAGCGCAGAAGAGATCATTGGAAATCTTAAAATTTTACAGCGAGAAAAGTTTTTAAATCTGAGTAAAGGGAGTTATTTATTCTCAAAAATTGGAATCATGTTTATGATCTCGGCCATTCAAACGTTATTTTATGTTCTGGTGGGAAATGTTGTGTTGGAAATTAAAGGAATGTTTTTTTCACACTGGTTGATTTTATTCTCTACATCATGCTTTGCAAACCTATTAGGGCTAAATATTTCCTCTAGTTTCAATTCTGTAAAAGTAATATACATCTTAATACCCATTTGTATAATACCTCAACTGTTGTTCAGTGGAATTATCGTCCCATTTGACAAGCTACATCCCTATTTTTCGTCAAAATCTGAAGTACCAATCATCGGAAACGTTATGGCATCCAGATGGGCATATGAGGCTATGGCTGTTACCCAATTTAAAGACAATGAATTTGAAAAGTTAATTTATGATGATAAGAAAAATATGTCTTTTGCCAACTGGAAAAAAGACCAATGGGAAAGTACACTTGAAACTAAAATAAGCAGTTTCTATCGAAACCACAGTTTAGCTAACCTAGATGAATTGACTGCAAAAAAGGTAAAAAGAGATGGCGAAATTGTAGTTAACGAAATTAGAAAAGAACTTACTTATTTTCCAGAGTCATCCAACATGGACAAAAATAAAGTAGAAGCGTTATTGTCTAAAATAGAGGGAAATAATTTAAATAAGGAGGAATATGCCAGTTTGATATCTTATTTATCAAGCACCAGAAATTACTACAAGGCGCTTTACAAAGAGGCAGAGAACCATCATGAAAAGACGATTGGAGAATTATTGGAGATTAACAATGCAACAAGAGAGAATCTAAGAGAGCAAAAGAGTGAAAAAAAGATTTCATCTAAGGATTACAGAAAATACAAAAGGTTCATTACGAAACTTAAAAATTTTGAATTTCAGTCCTTTAAAACTAAATACAACAATCAAAGTCTAGAAGATGTCGTTACCAATTCAAACACATTAAAGTTTATTGATGAAGACGAAAATAGCTTAATTCAAAAGTCAGACCCTATATTTTTAGACCCCTATACATTTCGTTTTCTTGGGGCTCAGTTTTATTCACCTACTAAATATTTAGGGTCAATTAAGTTAGACACCTTCTATGCAAACATTTTGGTCATTTGGGTCATGACTATATTACTAGTCATCACTCTATACTATGATTTGCTAAGAAAATTATTGGAGGGATCAGGGCTGGTTGTGAAAATTCTAAGAACAAGGTTCGCTAATAAATAACTTTTTTCGTAAATATCTTATTGTCTTTAATAAGCCTTATAAAATATATTCCTTTTTGATTTAGCTGTATAAATGGGTCAGACCCTTTTTGGACTAATTCGCCAGTGATGTGATAAACCTCATATGTAACAGCTAAATTGTTGTTTTTAACAAATAACTTACCATCATAAGTAGGGTTGGGAAAAATAATTAGATCTTCATCTATTTCTGAAAATGAAAAATTCCCAGTCAAGCTTTGGATTGAAAAATAATCTACACCTGCTTCTACTACATGGTCATTTCCTGTTTGGCTTTCAGCAGTTAAAATTTCAATTTGAAAGCTAGACTTATCTAAGTTATCATTTAATGGTAAGTTAATGTCAAACCATTCTAACGAGTCTTCATAGGTGTAAAATGCAGCGTTATATGTATTTAGACTATCTGTAAATCGTACAAATAAAGTATCATCGGGTGTTGCTGTACCATCTAAATTTTTCCACCATACACTTAAATTGACAGAATAGATCTGGTTGTCATCTAGCGAAATGGTAGGAGATGTTAATTTAACATAACCCAAATCTACATCATCTGTATTGGCTAAACCACCTAGATTGCCAGTTACATAGGCATAATTACCACAATCATCACTGTCTTCACCAGGGTTACAATGTTCCCCTGTTAGCACAAGGTGATTCAAAGTGGATTGAAGTGTAGTTAAGGTTGGTTTTGCTCTCTCCCATAGTCCAGATGGTGAATTTCCGCTGGCTATCCATCCTTGATCTACATTAAATCGATCTAAATAGCCTAATTGAAGAATTATATTTAATGGTTGACTACCATCTGTTATATTGATTGATGATGTGCAATAGTCTTTGTAACCCCATTTACCCGCAAACACACTATAAGTACCTGGAATGATATTATTGATTAAAAATTGACCATTAGAATCAGATGTACCATTGAAAGTGAAGAATTCATTAGAAATTTCAATTTCCACATCGGATAGGGTTGAAGTTGGAGAATCTTTCGTTTCAACTGTTAAATTTAGGGGTGTCAATGAAAACATTAATTGTGTAAGAAACGTAGTCGAATCATTTTGGAGAGGTACATTGAAAATAGTATCACTTTGGTACAAGGGGTGTGAAAAAACTACATGGTAATTTCCTGGATTTGCTATACCCATTGCAAAGTTTCCAAAAGTTTCAGACTGTGTTGTTTCGTTAGGCCCTAAAATGGTAACATCTACTCCATTTATGGTTTGGTTATTTGAGGCATCTCTAACGCTTCCTTCTAAATAAGCTCCACGTACATAATTTGGTTGCAATACATATAGTCCTTCTTCTATATCAGAAGCAATAACTAAACCACTAGGTAACCAAGGGTAAACTCCCCAACAGCCAAAAAAACCATTCCCACTAAAATTAGGAGAGGTATCAAATGATCCCACTTCCACCATATTGCCTTTGTTAGACACATCATGAACGGTAATTCCACTTGTGTAGTAAGAAGTGATAATATAGTCGTTCAAAAAATGGGTATTATGAGGAATCACGTTTTGGCCAGGTTCAGTTTGAGCTTCATCTGTAAGTTGAATGTTATTCAAATCACTAATATTGTATTCACCGATAAATCCATTACTAATCTCATCTGTTGTATATAAATAATCACCATCATCTGACACCCAAACGTTGTGACAAAACGCACCAAGTGAATTTTGCTGCCCTAGCATGACAGGAACAGATGGATTAGAAACATCCCATATAGAAAAAAAACCATCTGAAACATGGGCTAAATACAGTGTATCTCCTTTCACCATACCATCATGCACATACCAATTATCGATATCAGCTACTTCTGTTGGTTGAGTAGGGTTTTGATTTAAATCCAATATAATGCAACCCTTATTGCCTCTATTTGCACCAAAAATATACGCAAATCCCCTGTCGTCTATAAATAGGTTGTGAGCCTTTTGCCAAGAAGCTAAAGCAGGCCCTGTGTAATAATGCGTAGTTAGGTTGGTGTTTGAAGGTAATCCAGACATGTCTATGATGAGTAAACCATTAGGCGCTTCAGTGGTTACATAAGCATAATTACCAAATGTTTTGATATCTCTCCAAATGGAATTCATTCCTTGCTCAAAAAATACTTCAACAGGCTGGGAAGGATTAGCTAAAGAGAAAATAGATGTACCTTCATTTGTGCCAACAAGGGCATATTCATTTCCTTGACTATCAACCCAACCCCAAATATCGCTAAGGTCTGTTGGTACTTGAAACGAAGCTGTTGGTACATGGGCAACCTGCTGCACATTTAGTGGCATATTTTGTCCACAAATAATTACATGAAATAGCAAAAAGCTGCTTATAATTTTAATTCTATTTAAGATATTCATTGAATTGGTTTATATCTATTTTTCACAATATACGGGAAATAAAAAAATAGTGTTTTATGTTAACATTTTTTCTATTTTTGTCGCCTGATTGGTCGCGTAGCTCAGCTGGATAGAGCATCTGCCTTCTAAGCAGACGGTCCCAGGTTCGAATCCTGGCGCGATCACACTATAATTCAAAGAGTTAGGTAAAGTTTTACTTAACTCTTTTTTTTAACACAATATACACTCAACATGAGTGTTAATTTTAGCTCTTTTTGCAGTCAGGACATTTTCTTAAATTAGTGTCAAAACTTACAACATGAAAAGATTAGCAGTACTTGGGTTTGGAATTATCTTATTATGTATTTATGCCTCGGAGTTAGAAAAAATATCAGAATTTACTGCTTCCAATAATGATAATATTGAAGGAAGATTTATTAAATTAA
>CAZJVX010000064.1:0-8463 GCA_964549345.1 uncultured Flavobacteriales bacterium
CTCATATATACCGGATAATTTTTCTGCTCCTACTCAACTTTATGATCAATGGCCATCTAGTTTATTCAATGCCTTTAGTTCTTTAGGAGCAACCGGATTTCAACCTGGAATGCCAGATGACGGTTTTATTTTTTTTACCAAAAAAGGAGATTTAAGTTCTACCATAGAAATTCATACTACTGATACACTTTCTGGAAATTCAAGTGATGCAGTAGAACACTTATCTTCACAACAAGATATTGTAGGCAGAAACGGAGTAGGTTGGATGAAGACAAATACCATTGGACCTGCAAAAAACTGGAATGCTTTACATTGGCAACATCAAAATGTAGATCAAAACAATACAGATTCATTATCACTATCCATCTTTGGAGTAAACAATTTCAACAGTCAAGTGCATATTTTAGATACTATTTTTCCATCTAAGGATTCCATACTGAGTTTAGATGCTATTATTGACCCCTCACAATTTCATTCTTTAAAATTTGAATTATTTTATTTTGATAGTATTAACGGAACTCCAGCTAAGATGAAAAATTGGTTAGTATTGTATGATCCCGCACCAGAGCTAGCCCTCAATCCTAAAAAAGGATATTATTCTTCCTTTGATTCACCAATACAACAGGGAGAGTTTGGAGAATTCGCCATAGCTATAGAAAACATTTCCCCATTTGACATGGATAGCTTGTTAACAAGATACTCCACATACAACGAAAATTATACCTACATTAATATAGACTATCCCAGGTCAGATTCTTTAAAAAAGCACGATGTATTATTGGACACTATTTCATTTAATACTTCCAATAGAAATAATCAAAATTATTTTTTAACTAATTCTAATCCTAGAGTTAATGGGGCCACTCAAGATCAATTGGAACAATATTATTTTAACAATATTGCCATAAATCCGTTTACTGTAGAATCTGATAAAACCAATCCTTTATTGGATGTTACTTTTGACGGTATCCACATTATGAATCAAGATATAATTAATAGTGAGCCAGAAATTCTAATTACATTAAAAGACGAAAATACCATACTGATGTTAAATGAGGACAGTGACACTAATAATATTCAAGTCTATTTAATGGCACCTAACCAAAATACATGGACTAGAATTCCATACCAACATCAACAACAAATTATATTAAACTATGAGTTAGCAGACGAGCAAAATCCATTTAAAATAGTTTACAAGCCCATTTTTAGTACGGATGGAATTTATAAGTTGAAAGTGCAAGGAAGAGATAAAAGTGGTAACATAAGCGGAGATAGCGATTATGAAATTAGCTTTGAGGTAATTACTAGATCGACTATTACTAATGTATTTAACTATCCCAATCCTTTTTCCACTAAAACCTATTTTATTTATACACTGACGGGAAGTCTAATGCCAGATGAATTGAATTTAACCATTCTAACCGTAACAGGAAAAGTAGTCAAACAGATCGACTTACTTGAAAATGAATCCATCCGAATTGGTCATAATAAAACACAATACTACTGGGACGGTAGAGATGAATTTGGAGATTTACTTGCCAATGGGGTTTATTTATATAAAGTAGATGCCAAAATAAATGGAGTTCCCATCGAGCAAAGAAAAACAAATGCAGATAAAAGTTTCAAAAAGAATTTTGGAAAAATGTATTTGCTGAGGTAACAAAACATTAATGGATTATTTAAAACGATATCCTCAAATTTTTATCAGTTTAATTTGTATAGCCTGTTATCTCCCATTTGCTAATATTGGTTTTTTGTCTGATGATTTTACTTTTCTCCAACATTATCAGAGTGAGGGTTGGGGTATGATTTCATCCAATTTTTATGATGCATTTTTCATTCCTGTTACTCATATTATCCAGCTTATACTTTTAGATATTTTCAATCAGAACGCACTTTTAATTCACATTACCCAAATCATTCTTCATTTTTATATTGCTGTACTCATTTACCGAATAGCTCTTGAAAATTTAAACTTTAAGCCCTATAGTGCCATTCTTTCTAGTATTTTTTTCATTCTAATTCCTTATCAATCAGAAGCTATATTTTGGTTTTCTTCTATTGGATATCAGTGCTGTCTTATGCTTACACTTGTTGCCATAAGATCGTATTTTAAAAATCAAATAGTGAGTTACTGTCTATTCTTCATTTTGTCTATACACTGCAAAGAAATTGGATATACTACTCCTATATTTATATATGCTTTATCTTATTTCACAAAACAGAAGAAAAAAAATCTTTACTTACTTTACTCTTTCTTAATTGTTATTCTGTCACTAATATCAAGATATCTTGTTTTAGGAGAATTAGTGGGAGGTTATGGTGAAATTACACACTTAAACTTTCAGCTAACCTCAGTACTAAAAGTAATAGGAGGTTATTTTATCAAGTTTTTTTCATTTTCAAGATATGCTACCTCATCAGGATTTCTTATTACACAATGCTTGCTAATAATTTCAATTTTAACTCCAATTATTATACACCTCATTAAAAATCAAAAATTCAATAAGGTGGGGTTATGGTTATTTATTTTTTCTATCTGTATTTTACCCGTTATTAATTTAGAAATAACCTCAATCAATATGATCCAATCTGATCGATATGGGTATTTTGCCTCTGTTCCAATCGTTCTGTTTTTTGGAAGTGCTGTTTCTTTTTTAAAAAATAAAATGAAAATTTTAGTCACAGCATTTTCTATATCAATGTTTTTTTTTATGGCTATTTTAAATAATCAAAAATGGATTGGGGCATCATTGTTAGCTGAAAACTATTTGTCAGAATTATCAAAAGTGTTGAGCAATGAAAAAAAGGTATTTCTATTAAACGTACCCGATAATTTTAATGGTGTTTATGTACTGAGAAATGGTGTAAGAGACTATTTATCAATGAAAAATATTGAAACAGAAATCTACATTTGGAAGTTTCAAACCTTTAAGCAGCTTAATGGAGGTATAGAATTTCGAGATAAAATCTTAAAAGAATATAATACTGACACCTACTTTGAAAAGTATTCTTCAAATTTATCTGACGTTATTTCAAATTGCGATTTGATTCTCTACTATAACAATTTTACATTTAATAAAATAGATAAATTCACTTTTACAATAAACTAAAATTTAAATTTTGCTCATTGATACGCACACCCATATTTATTTAAAGGAGTTTAACGATGATCGAAATATTGTAATTGAAAAGTGTATGTCAAATGGCATAGACAAATTGCTGCTCCCAAATATTGATACTTCAACCATAGAATCCCTGCATTATACATGTGAGAAATATTCTTGCTGCAAACCTATGATGGGGTTACACCCATGCTCTGTTAAAGAAAATTTTGAAAAGGAATTGAACTCCATTAAAACCTATTTATACAATGGAAACTACATTGCAATTGGTGAAATAGGTATTGATCTATATTGGGACAAAACCACTTTAACCATTCAAAAGAAAGCTTTTGAAGAACAAATTAACTGGGCTAAAGAGCTCCATCTCCCTATTGTAATCCATGCACGTGATTCCTATGAAGAAATTTTTGAAGTGCTAGACAAAATTCATGATTCATCTTTGTTTGGTGTTTTTCACTGTTTTACAGGGAGTTTAAAACAAGCTAAAAAAATCATCGACTATGGAAATTTCAAGATGGGAATAGGTGGTGTAGTTACATTTAAAAATGGCGGCCTTGATAAAACACTTCAAAACATTGAACTAAAACATCTCATATTAGAAACAGATTCCCCGTACTTATCTCCGGTCCCTCATAGAGGAAAAAGAAATGAAAGCACTCATCTAAAACTAATCGCAGAAAAATTGGCAATAATTTATAATTGTACTTTTGAAGAAATTGCTGAAATAACAACAAGAAATGCTAAAATGCTTTTTAAATTGGATTAGTGTAATCCTACCATTATTATTACATCAAATAAGTTATGGTAACAACATCACTGTTCCATTTGATCTAGAAAAAGTGGAAATAAGTATCATCACTTGTGATCCTGGATCTGAGATTTACAGCTTATTTGGACATAGCGCTCTGCGAATAAATCATATAGAATCCGATGAAGATATTGTAGTCAATTGGGGGATTTTTGAATATTACGAAGATCAATTCAAATTTGGCTATGATTTTGCTAAAGGTAGATTAAACTACTATATGGGGATTCAAAATACAGTGAATTTTCTCAGAGAATACAGCTACTATAACAGAGGAGTTAGAGAGCAAATATTAAACTTAACCCCAAGTGAAAAAAAAGAAATCATTGAATTCATATCGGTTAATAATTTACCTCAAAATAGAAATTATAAATATGAATTTTTTTACGACAATTGTTCTACTAGAATTAGAGATCTATTTAAATCAATTTTTAAATCTAGTATTACATGGGGTAATCACCCTTTCGAAAATAAATTTACTTTTCGAGAAATAATACACCAAAACCTAGCACCTCAGCCTTGGTTAATGCTAGGAATTGATCTTGTATTAGGAAAAAGAATAGATCAACTGGTAAATAATGAAAATTTGATGTTTCTTCCAGAACATCTGGAAGCCATTTTGGATTCCACTAAAATTAGTACAGTAGACCAATCCAAAACATTGATTTCAAATAAAAAAGTGTTAATCTTTTCTGATGAAGATAAAAGTCTTGATTTTTATAGCATAGCAATATATGGCTGGATCATCCTCGTGATTACTTTACTCCTTCTCTTTTTAAAAAATGAACGGATATTTAATATCTGGTCTTGTGTAATGTTGACTTTTTTGAGCTTACTTGGAATTTTACTTTACTTTATGTGGTTTGGTACTGATCACCAAGCCACAAAAAACAACTCTAATATTTTATGGGCCAATCCCTCCTATATTTTTTTAGTTTGGGTAATCATTTTTAAAAAATGGAATAAGGTTTCATTGGTGTATGTGTATTTAATTGGCTTTTGCTTATTAACTACCATACTTTTTTGGTTTGGTATGGTGCAAGAATTCAATCCCACTATAAAACCCATCATTATTTCTTTGGCTTTGGTCTTCTACTATTATTTCAGGAAAAATAAATTTGTTATTTATAATGAAAACAGTTGATTCCTAATTCATGCATTATGATTAATTTAGTATTCCTTTATAAAGATTATGGAAAAATACAATGTAATAGTTATTGGATCAGGACCAGGAGGTTATGTAGCAGCAATCCGATGTGCACAATTAGGTTTAAAAACAGCTATAATTGAAAAGTACAATACATTAGGAGGCACCTGTTTAAATGTCGGCTGTATACCATCAAAAGCCCTGCTAGATTCTAGTGAGCATTTTCACACAGCATTACACGACTTTGAAAAACATGGAATTGACATCAGTAAACCGAAGGTTAACCTTCCAAATATGATGGCAAGAAAAGATGAAGTTATTAAGCAAACATGTGATGGTGTTAACTTTTTAATGGATAAAAATAACATCACGATTTACAACGGATTAGGTTCTTTTGTTGATGAAAATACCGTTTCCATTGAAGGAGATAAAAAAAGTGTAATCAGTGGCGATAACATCATAATTGCAACTGGCTCGAAGCCAAACTATTTCCCAGGAATGGAACCGGACAAACAGAGAATTATTACCTCCACTGAGGCATTAAGTTTAAAAGAGATCCCGAAGCATATGATTGTTATTGGTGGTGGTGTAATAGGCCTTGAACTAGGTTCTGTTTATGGCAGGTTGGGCTCTGAGGTAACTGTTATCGAATTTCAAAATGGGTTAATTCCCACTATGGATAAAACACTAGGGAAAGAGCTAATGAAAATTCTCAAAAAAGAAGGATTTAAATTCTTATTTAATCACGCGGTTCAAGAAGTGTCTTCAACTAAAAATGGGGTATCTCTAAAAGTGAAAAATAAGAAAGACGAATTAATTACCGTTGAGGGTGATTACTGTTTAGTAGCTGTAGGAAGAAAGCCTTATACAGAAGGATTAAGGCTAGAAAATACGAATATTGTGACTGATAACGCTGGAAGAATAGTGACCAATGAACACCTTCAAACTGCTTCAAATCATATTTTTGCCATTGGTGATGTAGTTAAAGGTGCTATGCTCGCCCACAAGGCAGAAGAAGAAGGAGTTTACGTAGCTGAAATGATAGCGAATCAAAAGCCGCACTTAGATTATAATTTAGTTCCTGGTGTAGTTTACACATGGCCAGAAGTAGCTGCAGTAGGTAAGACGGAAGAACAGCTAAAGGAAATGGGAGCAGATTATAAGGTTGGTCAATTTCCAATTAGAGCTTTAGGTAGAGCTAGAGCATCAATGGATATTCAAGGTTTAATTAAAATTATTTCTGACAGCAACACTGACGAGGTACTAGGTGTTCATATGATTGCACCAAGAGCTGCAGATTTAATTATGGAAGCGGTAGTTGCTATGGAATATAGGGCAAGCGCTGAAGATATTGCAAGAATATGTCATCCACATCCAACCTATAGTGAAGCAGTGAAGGAAGCTGCCTTATCCGCTACAGAAAGTAGACCTCTTCATATTTAAAATGAGCAAAAAAACTGGAGTTTTAATCGTAAACTTAGGTACGCCAGATAGTCCTTCAACCTCTGACGTAAAAAGGTACTTATCTGAGTTTCTAAATGATCCAAGGGTTATTGATATTAATCCTGTCGGAAGAAAAGTGCTGGTGAACGGAATTATTGTTCCCACTAGAGGCCCTAAATCTGCCAAAGAATATAAAAAGCTATTTAAAATTGGTAATGGAGCTTCACCTTTATTAACCTACGGAAAAAACCTGTTGAAATTAGTAAGAGAGATTGGGCATAAACAATTTGATGTAGAATTAGCTATGAGATATGGTAATCCAAGCATGAATTCCGTATTAGATAAAATGCGCTTAGTTAATTATGATCAAATAATTATTTTCCCATTATATCCCCAATATGCGTCTGCTACTACCGGATCTATTATTGAAAAAGCATTTAAAATAATATCTAAATGGTGGGTGATTCCAGAAATAAAAGTGATCGGACAATTTTATGATGATTACCGATATCTGGATTGTGTTAAAAAAGTAGCATCATCATTTAATATGAGTGACTATGATCATGTACTTTTTTCATATCACGGGGTACCAGAGAGACACGTGAATAAAGTATATCTTGATGGAACCCCATGTAAAGACCATCAATGCGATCAAGAGATAAACAGTGAAAATAAAATGTGTTATAAAGCAACTTGCTATGCAACAACTGCTCACTTATCTAAATTGCTTGACCTTTCTGAGGATAAATTTACAACTACCTTTCAATCGAGGCTTGGAAGAGATCCTTGGTTAGAACCATACACGGACCAAACTGTGGAGCACCTAGCCAAAAAAGGAGTGAAAAAAATGCTAGTATTTTCTCCAGCATTTGTAGCAGATTGCTTGGAAACAATTCTAGAGATTTCAGAAGAAAATCAAGAAATATTCTTAGAGAATGGTGGAGAAAGATTAGACTTGGTCCCCGCGCTTAATGATAGTGAAGACTGGGCTAAATGTGTCGTTAAAATAATCCAAGACTACATTTAGCCTTGGAAGTTGTAATTGGAGAACATCATTTCAAAGGAATTCATGATCAGTGGGTTTCAACAGAAAAAGAAAATCTATTTACTGGGCTTGATGAGTTTCTAGTCAAGTACTTAGGAAAACATATCTTGATTTTTATAGCCTATGATGTGAAAAATTATATCGAAGATCTCCAAACTAATCATGATAATGAGATTGGATTTCCTCATATTCATTGTATTATTCCAGCTAAAAGATATTCTTTTGAAGGGTTTAAAACAGGAAAAAAAACAAATGATAATCATATACAATTTAAACCTAAAACCTCAAAAAAAAACTACTTAGAAACAATAGGAAAGATTAAAAACCATATTCAAAAAGGAGATTTTTATGAAGCTAACTTTTGTTACGAATGGGTTTCAAATGTTGAAAATTTTGATGCTAAAAATGTTTTTGAAAAATTGTCAAATCTAACTCAAGCTCCATATAAAGTATATGCTGATCTAGAACATCATTACGTACTAAGCGCAAGTCCAGAACTTTTTCTAAAAAAGAGGGGGGACCGATTATTTTCTAGTCCTATTAAAGGAACACGTAAGAGAATGGCTAATGAATCTAGTGACAATCAGATTAAAAAAGAGCTTCAAGAAAATACGAAAGAAAGAGCAGAAAATATCATGATTGTAGACTTAGTCAGAAATGATTTAAGTAAAATTGCTAAACGAGATTCCGTAAAAGTAGAAGAGCTTTGTCAGGTTTACACCTTCAAAAATATACACCAGATGATTTCAACCATTTCATGTGATATGAAAAAAAATGTAACTTTTAGTGATATCATAAAAGCTACATTCCCTATGGGGTCAATGACAGGTGCACCTAAGTTAAGAGTAATGGAATTAATGGATCAATATGAATCCTCTAGAAGAGGTCTTTACTC
>CAZJVX010000065.1:0-8398 GCA_964549345.1 uncultured Flavobacteriales bacterium
TAGCTCCCATCATGTGCATACCGCCTCCACCTACTGCTTGCTGCTCTTTCATTCTTCTCATAAACTCACTTTGTGTGATTAAAACTGGTTTTTCGACCTCACTCAAACTTTCTATTTGGATTTGAAATTTTTCTTTATCCACTACTCTTTCAAAAAGTGGAGTTAAAGACTCTTCTTGCTCCTTATCTAATTTAGATGGAATATCTTCTTCTTTAGCAATGATTTTGTCCAACGTATCAGCATCAACTCTAGCAAACGAAACTCCTAAATCTTGTTCCATTTTTGAAATGTAATGAGACGATAACGGGCCATCTAAAACCAATACATCATATCCTTTATCGTTTGCTGCTTTTATTAGGGAATGATGTTCTTCTTTATCATGGGTATAAAGCAAAATAATCTTATCATTTTTATCAGTCTGTGCTGCTTTTACTTTTTCCTTGTATTCTTCTAAAGTATAATATTCCTCTTTAGTGTTCTTAAATAAGGAGAAAGACTTAGCTTTTTCGTTGAACTTCTCATCTGTTAGTACACCGTATTGTATGAATACATTTATATCGTCCCATTTACTTTCAAAATCAGACCTGTCTTTCTTAAACATACCATTTAATTTGTCTGCTACTTTTTTGGTAATGTGATTTGATATTTTTTTTACATTACCATCACTTTGTAAGTAGGATCGAGATACATTTAAAGGAATATCTGGTGAGTCAATAACTCCGTGTAGTAAAGTTAAAAATTCAGGCACAATATTTTCAACTGAATCCGTAATAAATACCTGATTACTGTATAGCTGAATTTTATTTTTTTGTAAATCTAATTGATTCTTCAACCTAGGAAAATACAGAATTCCTGTCAAGTTAAATGGATAATCTACATTTAAGTGAATATTGAAAAGAGGTTCTTCAGTAAACGGGTATAACTCATTATAAAATGATTTGTAATCTTCTTCTTTTAAATCAGCTGGTTTTTTAATCCACGCTGGTCTAGTATTGTTTATAATGTTAGGAACATCAATTGATGTTTTTTCGACATTACCATCTTTATCTTTCTTTCCTTTCGGATCTTCTATCCATTCTTTTTTAGTTCCAAATTCGATGTCGACAGGAAGAAATTTACAATACTTATTTAGGATTTCTGTTAACCTATTTTCTTCTAGAAACTCTTTAGAGTCCTTATCAATAAAAAGAATAATATCGGTACCAACATCGTTTTTTGTTATTTCTTTAAGTTCATAAGTTGGATCTCCCTTTGATTCCCATTGTACAGGAGTTGAGCCTTCTTTATGCGAAAGAGTTTGAATTTGGACTTTCTTAGACACCATAAATGAGGAGTAAAATCCTAAGCCAAAATGGCCTATTATAGAATTTGGATCTTTGTCCTTGTACTTTTCTAAAAATTCCTCAGCTCCAGAAAAAGCAACTTCGTTAATGTATTTATTCACTTCATCTGCAGTCATTCCTATACCATTATCTCTTATGGTAATGGTTTTTTTCTTAGCATCTAGGATAATCTTTACCTTTAAATCTTTAACCTCATGTTTTACTTCGCCAGCTGATGCTAAAGTCATTAATTTTTGAGAAGCATCTACTGCATTAGAAACCAATTCTCTAAGAAATATTTCTGTATCCGAATAGAGAAATTTCTTGATAATTGGGAAAATATTTTCGCTTTGTACGTTTATTGTGCCTTTTTCCATTTTAGATAAATTTTTCATTTTCATCTCAAAGCATGTGCCAATACCATAATGAATGACATAATGTCTTGGATCGTGATCATATGTAAATTCTTAAGAAATAATGTCATTAATAATCAAATAACAGGTGTGAATAACTAGTTAAATCTAAATTTTAATTAACGATGTCATATTATATTTTTGAGATCGTATGTTACCAGTTAAATTTTTTAAAAATAAATATTTTTACACTACGGTTACTTTGTTTTTAATTCTATTGATTTTTGAAGACACCACCTTATTTAGGTTATATGAAATGAAAAAAGAACTAAATGAAATCACCAATCAAAACAATGTGAAATCTATTGAAATAGAACAAGTAAAAGAAAAGACACTTCAACTTACTACAAACAAAGAGGCTCTAGAAAAGTTTGCAAGAGAACATTATCTTATGAAAAAGAAAGATGAAGTTATTTATGTTTTTGATGATCTTTAATTTCTATATACCGGATGTAGTCTTGTAATATTATTGTAGCTGCTATAACATCCACTTTTTCCTTTTTTCTTCTTTCAGATTTTTTGTAATTACCCTCTATCATTGACTTTTTAGCGATTAATGAACTAAATCTTTCATCATACATAACCAAATTAATTTCGGGATGTTTTTTCATGAGTTTTAGTTTAAATGCAATTACTAAACTAGTTGCATCTGTATTGCTTTGATTCATTTTTAAGGGGAGCCCAATAAGAATAGTTGTCACCGTATTTTTTCTTATGTATTCTTCCAAGTAAAAATCTAAATCTTTTGTAGGAACTGTTTTGTATGGATGTGCAATTAATATTGGATAAATTGCGAAAGCTAGCCCTGTTCTTTTTAACCCATAATCAATAGCAAGAATGTGATTCATCAATCAAATATAGCATCAGAACAGCTTTAATGATAATTATTTACAATATTTGTAGGATGGATATTAAAGCAGTAATAGAACAAGCTTGGGAAGATAGAAATCTGTTAAAAGAAAAGGCAACTGTTGATGCTATTGATCTAGTAATTGAAAAATTAGATAAAGGAGAACTAAGAACAGCTGAAATCCAAAATGGTAATTGGGTTATAAACGAATGGGTGAAAAAAGCTGTTGTACTTTATTTTCCTTCCCGAAAAATGGAAACTATCGAAGTAGGACCATTTGAATTTCATGATAAAATGAAATTAAAAACAAATTACAGTGATCTTGGCGTAAGAGTAGTGCCTCACGCTATAGCTAGATATGGTTCCTACATTTCTTCAGGTGTTATCATGATGCCTTCATATATCAATATTGGTGCATACGTGGATAGCGGCACCATGGTGGATACTTGGGCCACAGTTGGTTCATGTGCACAAATTGGAAAAAATGTACATTTAAGCGGAGGGGTAGGCATTGGTGGAGTTTTAGAACCATTACAAGCCTCACCAGTCATTGTTGAAGATGGTTCATTTATTGGTTCAAGATGCATATTAGTAGAAGGAGCTAGGATTGGAAAAGAAGCTGTTTTAGGAGCAAACGTAGTGATTACAAAGTCAACAAAAATCATTGATGTGACAGATTCAGAACCGCTTGAGTATAGAGGTTTTGTTCCTGAAAGAAAAGTAGTTATTCCTGGAAGTTATGAGAAAAAATTTCCAGCCGGTAAATATCAAACACCGTGTGCACTTATTATTGGTGAAAGAAAGGAAAGTACAGATCTTAAAACTTCTTTAAATGAAGCGCTTAGAGAATATGATATTTCAACTTGAAAATCTACTTAAATGAGAATAGGATTTGATGCAAAAAGAGCTTATCAAAACTTTACAGGTTTAGGAAACTACAGTAGAGACCTAATTGAAAATTTAATTGAGCTCTACCCTAGTAATGAATATAGGTTATTTGCTCCAAAAGAAAATAAAAATCCAAGATTAAATTATCTATCCTCGCACAAAAGTGTTTCGACTATTTTTCCAGAAACTCCTTTAAATAAAACGTTTAAAGGTTTGTGGAGGAGTATTAATATGGAAAAATCTATTATTAAAAATGAAATCGATGTGTATCATGGGTTAAGTAATGAAATTCCTAGAATTAAATCTCACAACATCCCATATGTAGTTACTATTCATGATTTGATTTTTAAAAGGTACCCAAGAAATTACAGAAATATTGATCGAAAAATTTACAATGCGAAGTTTAAATACGCAATAAAAAACGCAGACCTAACTATCGCTATAAGTGAACAAACTAAAAATGATATAGTAAATTACTATAATACTGACCCAGAAAAAATCAAAGTAATCTATCAAACATGTCATAAAAATTTTAGAAAAGAATACTCTTCTGAGCTACTACACCACATCAAAAAGAAATTTAACCTTCCTGATCAGTTTATCTTAAATGTAGGAACCATTGAAACCAGAAAAAATTTAATATCTATCATCAAAGCCATGACTCTGATGAAGATAAAAGCACCCCTTGTCGTTGTAGGCAAGAAAACAAAATACATGAATTTCATAAATGTTCAACTCAAAAAATTAAAGTTTGATCCTTCTCAAATTATATTTCTACACGATGTATCAGTTGAAGATTTACCGGGGATATATCAGTTATCGTCACTATTTGTTTATCCTTCTATTTTCGAAGGGTTTGGTATTCCAATTTTAGAAGCATTATGTAGTGGAATTCCTGTTATAACTACAAAAGGAGGATGTTTTGGCGAAGCTGGAGGAAAATATAGCATGTATGTTGAGCCGCTAAACATGGAAGAATTAGCTAATAAAATGGACGAATGTTTAACATACAGTAAAAAAAGAGAGAAAATGATAATAAAGGGATTATTGCATGCCAAAAGATTTGATCCTGAAATCCTTTCAAAAGAATTAATGCAAGCATATCATGGATTACTACAGTGATATCAATCTTGAAATCATTGATGATGTAAGAGAAAAAATAATTGATGGTGCAGTAATTATTTATCCCACAGAAACAGTTTGGGCTATAGGATGTAATGCATCTAATTCAAAAAGTGTTTCCAAAATTTTCCAAATAAAAAAAAGAGATGAAAATAAACCTCTCATTTGTTTGTTGAGTCATTTTGATCAACTAAAACATTATGTAGACCCGCCTACTCAAAAAGTGAGAGAAAAATTAAATTTAAATACTCACCCAACCGTAATCTATCAGAACTGTATAAATAAACTAAAACATATATCAAATAATAAAAATGAATTAGCAATTAGAATAACGCCATTAAAAAAGCTTGGTTTACTAATTGATGCTATTCAATCTCCTATTGTATCTACTTCAGCTAATGTAAGTGGTGAACCTTTTCCAAGAAAATTTGAGCATATTGATAAACGAATAATTGATTCCGTGGACATTATTTTTAATTTTAACACAAAATCTTCTGGAAATCCATCCAAAATAATAAGAATTGATGAGTTTGGAGCACTTCAATACATCAGATAATCATTACGATGAACTCATTGAAAATGAACCTATTCTAAAGTCAGTTTGTAAGGTAATAGATAGTTGGAATAAACCTGTTTATCTGATTGGCGGTTATGTAAGAGATTTCATTCTTCAACGTCCAACAAAAGATATTGACATAGTTGTTTTGGGTGATGGGATTAAGTTAGCAAAAGCAGTTTCAGATTCACTACATCAAAGTTCGTTTTCCATATTTAAAAACTACGGAACTGCTATGGTAAAATTAAACGACATTGAAGTTCAATTTGTAGGGGCTAGAAAAGAAAGTTATAACCATAATTCAAGAAATCCTGTTGTGAGCCCAGGATCTCTTGAAGAGGATCAAAATAGAAGAGATTTTACCATTAATGCATTAGCAATTAGCCTAAATGGTAATTCAAAAGGGTCTTTTATAGATCCTTTTAACGGATTAAAAGATTTAAAGAATGGCATTATTAAAACCCCGTTAAATCCGACAGAAACATTCTCAGATGATCCTTTAAGAATGTTGAGAGCAATCCGTTTCACATCACAGTTAGGTTTCATTATTTCAGATGAAACATTAGAAGGCATATCACAAAATGCTGAAAGAATTAATATTGTTGCTCAAGAAAGAATTACGGAAGAATTAAATAAAATTATAATGAGTGACTACCCGTCATTGGGTTTTAAATTATTAGAAAAAACGCACTTGTTAACCCATATTTTCCCTGAATTTCAAGCACTAAAAGGAGTCGATACTATTAATGGTAAAAAACACAAAGATAATTTTTATCACACTTTAGAAGTACTTGAAAATATACTTAAAAAGAGTACTTCAAATTTGTGGCTACGATGGGCCGTTTTACTTCATGATATTGCCAAACCAGCTACAAAACGATTCGATCAAATACAAGGTTGGACGTTTCACGGACATGATGATAAAGGGGCTAAAATGGTCCCTAAAATTTTTAAAAGAATGAAGCTTCCGTTGGACGATAATATGAGATACGTTCAAAAATTAGTACTACTTCACCTTAGACCTATTTCCCTGACTAACGATCAAATAACCGACTCTGCACTTAGGCGCTTGTTGTTCGAGGCCGGAGATGATTTAGAAGATTTAATGTGTTTATGTCAAAGCGATATCACTTCCAAAAACATGGAAAAAAAACAACGCTACTTGAAAAGGTTTGAAATGGTCCAAAAAAAGCTGAAAGAAGTTGAAGAGAGAGACAAAATAAAAAACTGGCAACCACCCATCAATGGAAAAGAAATTATGGATACACTAAATCTAGCACCAGGTAAGGAAGTTGGTCAGATTAAAGATGGAATTAAAAATGCTATTCTAGACGGAGTAATTAAAAATGATATCAAGGAGGCAAGAGACTTTATGCTTAAATTGGCAAAATCAAAAGGAATTTTATGAGCAATGAAGTATTAAAATTAAGAATTGTTGCTGATACAGAAGAAGATATTTTTGCTGATGTATTATTGGATACTTCATGTCACTTACTATCACTTCACCAATATATTTTGGACTTATTTAAACTGGATCAGTTAGAAATGGCCTCATTTTATCTAAGTAATGATGAATGGGATAAAGGCGAGGAAATTACTCTTTTTGACATGAGCATGGAAGAGGATGAATTTTCTCCTATGTCAATGGAATCTACATCTATTTTTCAAATACATGAGAAAACTAACAAAATTCTTTATGTTCATGATTTCTTAAACATGAATATTTTTTATGTTGAAATTTTAGATTTGCTGCCGAGCAATCAAAATCATGCTGAAATACAACTAATCCATCATTTTGGCACTTATAAACCAAAAAAAATGGCAACTGATGAAGAAGAAACCAATATGGATCAAATTAATGAAATATATGATGAATTTAAGGAAGACCCCATAAATGGTGACTATGAGGAATTAGATGAAGATTTATATTAAATCATACCTTTATATTTTCGTACCATCCATTCAGAAAATGGTAATATTAAAAGGATAAAAAGTATCCATTTGAAATCAAGAACATCTGTGTTTTCAATCGTCTTACGGGTTTTAACTTTTACTGTGGAATTATTTATTAAATTATTAGCGAGTTCGTTTAAATCATTAAGAAAATAGCTATTACTTTTTCCAGAAATGGAGTAAAGAAATGAATGATTGGCGGTTAAATCAGTCCATTCTTTTTTAGATTTAAATACACTGAAATTACCATTTTCTTGAAATACTTTATTATTACTTTTTAATTCTGCATTAAAGGTGTAATTTCCTGGAGATAAATGATGTAATGCTAATTGATAAATATCTTCATTTCTATTCATCTTTTTCTTAAATTCTTTTCCACTAGAATCTCGATAAGTAAAGAATAAATCATTATTGTTGCTTAGCTCATAATTATTATTGTAGAACTCCGAAGAAATAATTATAGGTTCGTCTTCCAAAACTAATTTAGGCACATTTAATTTTAACCTTTTTTTAGGATCAATTTTTTTTAAGTATTGGAAGATTTTTTGTAAAAATAAATCAACTTCGTTAGTGCTAAATCCGTTTTGCTGCTGTGTCAAATTCCATTTCCAAATTCCTTCACCTAGAAATACACCATGATTTGTCTCATTCGATTTATAAAAGAAAATTACCGGGTATGGTAGTTCAACACCATTTATCTTTTGTTTTAATAATGAAAACGCATTTTTCTTTAGTAAATAACTAGCTGAAAAAGGCACACTAACAGGAGGTAATGATGAAAATATGCTATACCAACTTTTATCTATCTTAAAAGCATCAAAATCATCAGAAAGATAAATATCTACAATATTTGTTCCCTTAAAATTAGTTTCTCTTTTTACTCCAATTTTTGATAAATTAATCTGTTTTTTGTCCAGATTGTTTCCTGTGAATGTAAAAGAAGGAGTACCTAATTTCTCACATTGATTCAGTATTTTTAGCATTTTAGGTGAATCAAAAGGCTTGAAAAAACAAATTAAATTATAGTCATTGATACTTTCACTGAAGTCCTTTATTAACACAGATTTTACTCTAGTTCCTTGGATTTTAATCAACGCATTTTTAAGAGCTGATATATCTGGGTGTGGACACGAACTTATAATCAAAATATTTTGATTATAATCTAATACTTCAAGCAGGACTTTTGATCTATTATTGATGAGATTGACTTCATCTTTAATACCCTCTAATCGTACATCAAATTCATGAGTTCCACTTTTACTGGCCAAAAAAGTGTAGTAAAACCTATTTAATC
>CAZJVX010000066.1:0-8371 GCA_964549345.1 uncultured Flavobacteriales bacterium
TTGGTTGTAGAATAGTCTGTTGTACATCTTCAGGGTTAGCTTTTCCTAGAACTTGGATCTCTTTAGCTTGTATTTCTGTGTTTTGTCCACTCCCTAAAGATTCTACTAAGTCGCCTTTTACAGATAATGATGCTCCAGTAGAAATAAATGATATGGTGTCTTCTCCAATAACTTCAGGATCAACCACAATTTGTATGCTTTTCATGCATGAACCATCGTTAAGAGCAATGAATCTTCCTCCTCTAAAGGATCTAACCCAGCCCATAACATGAACGTTGTTTTTCGGCTCCAACTTCAATAAATCTACTATTGCCAAATTCATTTGTTTAATTTTTAATTAATTAAGTTAAACAGAAACTTTTTTTATTATTTTTGTTTCCAAAGTTTTTAGCTTTGAAAATAGAATGACAAAAATAAAAGAAATCAATCACCAAATTCATCTTTTATTCCAACAATATGGAATTAAAAGTTTAACGATGGATGATTTAGCTAGTAAACTAGGTTGTTCCAAAAAAACGCTCTATATCTATTATGAGAATAGAGCAGATTTGGTACACAAGGTGATTTCACAAAACTTAGATGAGCATTTGAGTGAAGTTCAAGCTGTTTTTAATCTTAAAAAACACCCGATAGAGGAGCTTTTTTTACATAACAAACTAGACTTAGAGAAGTTAAATTCAATTCACCCTTCTTCACTTTATGATTTAAAAAAATATTACCCTAAAACATGGGCTAAATTTGATCAAATCACCAAAAAAAAGGGCTACGATTTTATTTCTAATAACCTGAAAAGAGGAGTTGAATTAGGGGTGTACAGAAAAGAGATTAATGTGGAGATATTAGCAAAAATACTAACTGAAAAATTTGAAATTATTTTTAACCAAGCTGTTTTTAGCTCACCTTCGATCTCTTTTGCTACTATTTACCAGGAGCTCATGTCCCACTACATTTATGGTATCGTTAATGAATCAGGGAAAGAGTATTTCAAAAAAAATAAAGAAAAATTTATGTCCAATGAAACTAATTAATACTGCTCTCATTTGTATCGGGTTTATATCTTCTTATTCACAAGGAATGAGTAGTGAGGATCTATTTAAATATGCTTTAGAAAACAGCCCAACTATTAAAAATAGCAACCTAGATGTTAATATGGCTGAACAGCAAATAAAGCAAGCTTTAACATCTGGATACCCAAAGATTAACGGCAGTTTGAGTTTTCAAAACTTTATAGATATTCCAACTACGGTTGTTCCTGCATCTGCTTTTAATCCCATGGCTACAAGTGACGAATTACTAGGCTTACAGTTTGGAACCGATTATAATGCCAATTATAGCTTACAACTTGATCAACTGATTTTTAGTTTCTCATACATATATGGTGTTCAAACTGCAAAAAGCTATAAGCAACTAACAGAACTAATAAAATTAAAATCATATGATGATTTATTATATGAGGTGAAAATAGCTGTTGGAAATCATATTTTTCTTACAAAGAATATAGCGTTTGTAAATGAGAATCTTTTAGAAATAGAATCTTTAATAAATAAAACTGATAAAATGATAGCTGTGGGGGTTTTAAACAAAAACGCTATAAATGAACTAGAATTTTTAAAACTAGAAATGCAAAGCTTAGCTAATGACTTAGATCACAAACTAAACACCAATACATATAGTCTCAAAAATAAAATTGGGTATCCTATAGATAGCTCTATCGATATTACAAATCAATTTCCATCGGGTCTTTCCACATTTATTGATTTTAAACTGGATGAAAAGAGCACTAGAGAAGTTCAAATTGTACAGCAGAATCTCATTCTGGATAAAATGCAATTAAAAATAACAAAAAGTGAAGCGTTACCTGTTATCTCTGGGTTTTTTAATCATCAACAAATGGCCATGAGAAATGAATTCAATTTGTTTGATAACCAAGAAGAATGGTATCCCTCTACACTTTGGGGAATTAATATTAACATACCCATTTTTAATAGTGGAGAAGGTAAGGCCAAAACCACACAAAAGGAAATCAACATTTTAAAAACAACTAATCAGTTAGAAAATGTGCTTAGAGAAATTAGTACTCTTCTTGGATTATTAAAAAATGATTACCAAACTGCAATAGCTCGTTATGAAATATGTGAGAAAAAAAAGCAAGTAGCCGATGAAATGTATAAAGATGAATTAAGAAAGTATGAACTAGGATCTTCGCAATTGATGAGTCTAAGCGAAAAGAAAATGCTAGTTATTCAAGCAGAACAAGAATTACTTAAAAAAGAATTAGAAATATATACCCTCAAATCACAATTAGAAAAATATACAAACCCCGTAAAAAATGATTAAACGAATAGTAATTTTAGCGCTCCTTTTTTCAGGTTGCAGCAGCAACGAAAAAGAGGTTTCAAATGAAATAATAGAATCTCAAATTAAAAGTGTGAATCTTCCTTTGGTTTCTACATATGAAGTCATTAAAAAACCTTTTCTACATTATCACGAAATTCAAGGAAATACAGTAAGTAAGTCTATGATTTATATAAGTCCTGAAATAACGGGTATTGTAACTCGGTTGCCTGTTAAAGAAGGTAATTATGTAACAAAGGGACAGCCGTTAATTTCCATGTCAAACACTACATTAATTGCGCAAGTAGAAGAACTTGAGCAACAATTGGAATTCGCTTCTTTTTTATTTGATAAACAGAAGAAGCTATATAATGACGGTATAGGAACTGAAATACAACTTAAAGAACTAGAAAACAACGTACTGAGATTAAAAAAAGCTAAAGCCACAATTAATACACAGATCGAAAAATCAGAAATTTTGGCGCCTTTTAGTGGATATATTGAACAATTAAATGTTCAATTGGGTGAATCCATTGGGCCAATGAATATGGCTATTCATTTAGTGAATTTAGATGATTTATATGTGAGTGCAGATGTATCTGAAGACTTGTTGCCAGATTTAAAATTAAATAACGATTTAGTAGCACGTTTTCCAGCTCTTGATGAAGTGCTCTACAATTTAAAATTAACTCGAATTGGAAAGGTGGTAAACCAAGTAAACAGAACCATTAAAATTGAAGCTAAAATACCTAATAATAATATCAACTTAGTTCCAAATTTAATGAGCATTTTGAAAATAAACGATTATAAAAATGATAGTGCTATAGTTCTTTCATCCCGATTGGTACTTAAAAATGATCTTGGAGAAAAATATGTAAAAATAGTTACCAATGAGAACACTGTTGATATATTACCTATTCGAATTGGCAAGCAGCAAGGAGAAATGGTCGAAGTAATCAGTGGTCTGCCGGTGGGGACTCTTGTGGTGGATAAAGGGAAATCAACCATTGCTCCAGGTCAAACTGTAAAAGTGATTTCATCATGAAGAAACAAATCGGTCAATGGAGAGAATTTGGGTTATCCTCAGTTTCTGTAAATAATAGAAAAACCGTATATCTCATTATCCTGATACTTCTTATTGGAGGATTAACTGGGTATCAAAACATGCCAAGAGAAAGTTTTCCTCAAATTCAAGTACCTGAAATTTATGTAAACATTCCTTATCCCGGAAACTCACCAGAAATCATTACAGATAAGATAATCAAACCCTTTGAAAAAGAACTTAATAAACTTAAGGGTATTGAAAAAATAGAAGCAACCTCTATTCAAGACTTTGGAGTTTTGAAAATTGAATTTGATTTTGCAATAACTCCAAAAGAAGCCAAAAGAGCAGTTGAAGAAGCTCTTTCTGATGCCCGATCTACAAAATCTTTTGCACAAGATCTACCTGTAGAGCCCACTATACAAGAAATTGATGTCAATGAATTCCCCATTATCAACATAAATCTTTCGGGTGAATACCCTGTTGACTTGCTTAAAGAAAAAGCTGAAATCATAAAAGACAAGGTGGAAGCCATTGCAGAAATTAATGCCGTGGAAATTCGAGGTGTCCAACAAAAGAAAGTAAAAGTTGAAATTCGGAAATACGACGCTGAAGCAAAAAATGTCAGTTTCAGCGATATTGAAGGTGCTATACAGGGCGAAAACACCACTATCGGTGCGGGTAATCTCAAGATAGATGGCATTGACAATTTTATCATAATTGAAGGAAAATTTAAAGACTACAACGATTTACGGGATCTAGTTATTAAGCATGAAGATCAAGACAACGTATATCTGAGAGATGTGGCAGATGTATCCTTTGCTGATGCCGATACGACTAGTTATGCTCGTCAAAATGGGCAACCAGTGGTCATGTTAGATGTAAAGAAGAGAGCCGGAGGAAACATCATTAATGCAATAGATCAATTAAAAGCGGTGGTTGAAGACTTGAAAAACTCCTTTCCGGATGACATGTCTCTAACTTATACCAATGACCAATCCGTCATGATAAGGTCACAGATTAGCAATCTAGAAAACTCCATTGTTTTTGGAGTTATTCTTGTGGTGTTCGTCTTATTATTCTTTTTAGGGTTAAGAAATGCGCTATTTGTGGGAATTGCCATCCCTTTTTCCATGTTTTTATCTTTCATTTTGCTGAACGCAGCAGGTGTGTCACTTAATATTATGGTATTATTTTCCCTAGTTCTTGCACTTGGAATGCTAGTAGATAATGGAATTGTAGTAGTAGAAAATGTATATCGGTTCATGGATGAAGGTTATCCTGCTATTGAGGCAACAAAAAAAGGGGTTGGTGAAGTAGCTTGGCCCATTATTGCCTCTACAGCCACTACGCTAGCTGCATTTGTGCCCCTGGCTTTGTGGCCTGGTATTATTGGCGAGTTTATGCAGTATTTGCCCATTACTTTAATTATAGTTTTAGGTTCTTCCCTTTTTGTGGCTCTAGTCATTAACCCCGTTCTGTTAGCTGTTTTAATGAAAGTTGAAAATGAAAAAACATCAAATAAGCGCTTTATAAGATCATTTATACTTATTACTTCCATTGGAATAATTTTCATCTTCTTGGGAATACAATCCATGGGTAATTTACTGCTTATTATTGGAGGCTTAATTTTATTAAACAGATATTTTTTATTTCCAAGTACCGGATGGTTTCAAAATAAACTTCTGCCTAAAATCGAGGCCGGTTATCAACGTTTTTTAAAGTGGGTATTACATAAAAAAAGACCTGTATGGATTATAATAGGGACATTTATGACGCTCATACTATCCTTTATTTTAACCGGTGTTTTTCCTCCTAAAGTCTTATTCTTTCCTGAAAATCAACCTAATTACATTAATGTTTTTGTGGAGTTACCAGTGGGCACAAATATTGCTCAAACTAACCAGACTACATTGGAAATTAAAAAAGAAATTGATGAAGTATTAAATAGTCCTATTAGTGATGAGGATACCCTTTCATATTATGAGGTTGCAGATATTGAAATTTATGATAGCATCATAACTACAACTCCTTTCGTGTCTTCCATTATTGAACAGGTAGGAAAAGGAACTTCTGACCCTAACGCAGGCCCGTCCTATGGAGAAACACCACATAAAAGCAGGATTACCGTTTCTTTTTGCGAGTTTTCCCACCGTAAAGGATTAAATACCAGTTCCGTTAAAAGTGAAATTGAAAATGCATTGATGGGCAAGTTTCATGCTGATATTACGATTATTGTCGATAAGGAACAAAATGGCCCTCCTCAGAAACCTCCTGTGAATATTGAAGTAACTGGCGGAACGAGCTATGGTGAACTCACTAAAAAAGCGGAAAAAATTCAACAATTCATTTCAAATGGAAATGTCAACGGTTTACAAAAATTAAAACTAGATGTGGAAATTAACAAAGCTGAAATTCAAATTGAAATTGACCGTGAATACGCTAAAAGAGTGGGGTTGTCAACTGGGCAAATTGCCCAAAGCTTAAGAACTTCACTATTTGGTAAAGATGTTTCCACATATAACTATAAAGAAGATGATTATGATATAAACATTCGATTTAATGATATGTACCGAACAAATTTAAATTCCATTTTACAGCAAAAAGTAATGTTTATGAACAACCGAGGGCAAAAGCTAAGTATTCCGATAAGTGCTGTTGTAAAAGAAGTAAAGGAAGTGAACAAACATGCCGCTGTGGTGCGAAAAAATTTAAATAATACCGTTACCGTATTTGCGGGAGTACAAGAGGGTTTTAATCCAAATGAGATTATTAATCAAGTAAAAGAATTACTAATCCAGTTTGATGAGTCAGCAGAGGGCCTCTCTTTTTCAAATGACGGGTACCAATACAAATTTACCGGGCAAATGGAAGATCAACAAAAAGAGCTTTCTTTTTTGAGTACTGCCCTTTTAGTGGCTGTATTTCTCATCCTTTTGATTCTGGTTACTCAGTTCAATGCCTTCTCTTCACCTGTCATAATACTTACATCCGTTGTGTTAAGTCTAGCAGGGGTTTTTCTAGGCATAGTTATTTCAAGAAATGATTTTGTGATCATCATGACAATGATAGGCATAATATCTCTAGCGGGAATTGTCGTAAACAACGCCATTGTTTTGGTGGACTACACTAATTTGATAAGAAGACGAAAGAGAAAGGAGTTAAATCTTAATATGGAAATCTTGTTGTCGAACGAAGAAGTTAAAGAGGCTGTAATAGAAGGTGGAAAAACACGTCTTCGGCCTGTACTTTTAACGGCCATAACTACTATTCTGGGGTTATTTCCATTGGCCTCTGGCCTAAATATTGATTTCTTTTCTTTAGTAAAAGAATGGGATCCTAAAATTTTCTTTGGGGGAGATAACGTAATCTTTTTTAAACCCATGAGTTTGGCCATTATTTATGGACTAACCTTTGCCACCTTTTTAACTTTAGTTGTGGTTCCAACCATGTATTACACCATATATAGATTCAAAATTTGGTTATTCCGAAAAATGAAATGGAACATTAAAATAGAGCTTTGATGCTATATTTTTAATACATTAAGTCCATGAAATTTATGCAATACATCCAGTATCTTTTTTTTGGTGTTCTATCATTACTTGTGATAGGAGCTATCATTTTTGGTGCGTTAATAAAGAACAGTTTGCCTAAGGATAATGGGGAACTAGCCACATCTAAAATTAGCGAGGAGGTTCTTATTTATAAAGACTCATGGGGAATTCCTCATATAAAAGCCCAAAACAAGCGTGATGCCATATTTGCGTATGGGTACACTGTTGCAAAAGACCGATTATTTCAAATGGATTTACAGCGCAGGCTTTCTCAAGGTAAGTTGTCCGAACTCTTAGGAGATGATCTTGTTGAAATCGATATCATGTTCCGGACGTATCTGTTTAAAAATTGGGCAGAAAATTATTTGTCTTCCTCCAATTTAAGTGAAGAGTCCTTAAGCTATGTAAATGCATTTGTAGAGGGTGTAAATCATTTTGTGGAAACTGGGGAAAAGCCTTTTGAATATTATTTGCTAAATGCAAACGTAGAGTCTTTTTCTGCAGTGGATGTGGCTAGCATGACGGCCTATATGGCCTTTACCTTCATGGACGGAATACGCTTTGATGGGCTTTACACCATGTTAAAGGAAAAGGTAGGTGAAAAAAATATGGCTATTTTATTTCCTGATTATGCAGATAATAATTATATGACCATTAAGGAAGAAAATGTATATCACATTCCCAAAAGAAATTATGTAAAAAGCTCTACCGTAACTTCAATAGATACCATAGATCAACTCACCTATTTATACAAAATTAATGACGCGTCTGAACAAATAAATCCGCCTTTTCACGGAAGCAATTCTTGGGTGTTATCGTCTAATAGAACCCACAACGGTAAACCCATTTTAGCAAACGATCCCCACATAGGTATTTCAAAGCCAGACGTTTGGTATGAAGCACACATTTCATACCCTGGATATAATAACTATGGCTACTACGTCCCTATGATTCCATTCCCATTAATTGGTCATGATGACTTTAAAGCTTGGGGATTAACGATGTTTGAAAATGATGAGCTTGACCTTTACAAAGAAAAATTTAATCCAGATAATAAACTTCAAGTCTGGGAGGACAGTGTGTGGGTAACTTGTAATATGGTAACCGAAACCATTTCATCTGCTTCTGGGGACACAATCATTGAAATTCCCGTCACTAAAAACGGACCTATTGTAACTCATAATGTGGCACACTACATTGGAGACCCTATATCCATGTATTGGGTTTTTTACCAGTTAGAAAACCCTATTTTTGATATTCTTCACGACATATCTCACGCCAAAGACATGTTCGCATTTAGGGACAATTTAGCTAAGGTAGTTTCGCCTGGCTTAAATTTTTCTTATGCGGATACGTTGGGTAATATTGCTTGGTGGGCTGCGGGTAAATTGCCTGTGAGAGATCCATCGGTTTACTCCAAAGAAGTGCTAAATGCCAGCAA
>CAZJVX010000067.1:0-8366 GCA_964549345.1 uncultured Flavobacteriales bacterium
TTTCAAATAATACTACTTTCATAGATGTGGGAGGATACTCATCTAAACCCAATGCTAATCATGTAACTGAAGAAGAGGAATTAAAACGAACGATCCCAATTATTGAAGCAATTTTAAATAGCTTTCCTAAAGCCGTAATATCTATCGATACATTTAGGGGTAAAGTAGCAAAGGAGGCCATAGAAGCAGGTGCAGCCATAATAAATGACATTTCGGCATTTGAGTTGGACAAAGAAATGATCAACACACTCAGTACATACAAAGTTCCATACATTTTAATGCACATGCAGGGAACACCTCAAAACATGCAAAAAAATCCTTGTTATAAAAATGTGGTGAAAGACATCATTCAATTTCTCGACAAGAAAATAAGTAAACTTAAAACATTTGGAATCCATGATATCATTATAGATCCAGGTTTTGGATTTGGAAAAACACTATCTAACAATTACGAGCTTATTGCTAATTTAAATTATTTTTCATCCTTAAATCATCCATTATTGGTTGGGGTAAGTAGAAAATCTATGATATACAAATTATTGAATACCAGTACATTAAAATCTATTAATGGTACAACAGCTTTAAATATGTATTCTTTACTAAACGGAGCAAATATATTGAGAGTTCATGATGCAAAAGAAGCCAATGAATGCATTCAAATTTTTAATGAAATTCAAAAATTTTAAATATGAAAATTTCAGTAATTAATACAGGATATTTCAAATTAGATGGAGGCGCTATGTTTGGGGTAGTACCTAAAAGTATTTGGAGCAAAACAAACCCTCCAGACAGTAACAATATGTGTAGCTGGGCTATGAGAAGTATGCTTATCGAAATGGATAATCAACTTATCTTAATTGACACAGGAATTGGCAACAAACAATCTGATAAATTTTTTAGCTATTACTTTTTACACGGAGAAGAATCCCTAGAAAAATCCATAAACAAAGCAGGTTACTCTTTAGATGAAGTAACTGATGTATTTCTTACACATCTTCACTTTGATCATTGTGGAGGAGGAGTCAAATGGCTAGATAGAGACAAGTCAATTTTAGAACCTGTTTTTAAAAATGCACACTATTGGAGCAATAAATCTCATTGGGATTGGGCTACACATCCAAATCCAAGAGAAAAAGCATCATTCTTAACCGAAAACCTTAGACCTATAGAAGAAAGTGGACAGCTAAAGTTTGTTTCTCGTAAGCAGCAAATTACTAAAGAAGTCTTCAAGGGAATTGACGTTTTTTTTGCAGATGGTCATACTGAAAGTCAAATGATTCCAATCATCCATTATAAAGATCAAAAAATTGTATTTACAGCTGATTTATTGCCAAGTATTGGTCATATACCTCTACCCTATGTGATGGGATATGATACAAGACCATTAACTACACTTAAAGAAAAGTCTGAATTTTTATCATTAGCCCAGCAAGAAAATTGGATTCTATATTTAGAACATGACCCTGTGAATGAATGTTGTTTAGTAAATCAAACCGAAAAAGGAATCCGTCTTAAATCAACACATAAGTTGGCTGAATTTTTATAATGATTTCAATTAAAGAAATCAATAAGCTGGCTATACCTGCAATATTATTCAATATTACCGAACCTCTAATTGGATTAGTTGATACTGCCCTAATTGGTCAAATTGACTACCAAGCCACCTTAGCACAAGGAGGTGTGGGTTTATCTTCAGGGTTAATTGCCACATTAGTCTGGGGGCTAGCTCAAATGAGAACTTCATTATCAGCTATAGTAAGCAGACATTTTGGTTCAGATCATCTGGAAAAGATTAAAAGTTTAATTCCTCAAACTTTTCTAATGAGTTTAATATTAGGTTCCATAATTGGTGCCCTGCTCATTTTTTATTTTGATGTAGTGGCTATTTTTCTATTTGGAGATATAGAAGAACACACATTTAACTATGCTAAAGACTATTTTAAAATAAGAGCTATTGGACTGCCTATAAGTTTATTAATTGCATTATTTTTTGGTGTATTTAGAGGTTTCCAAAACACTTCCTGGGCGATGTATATAAGCTTAATTGGTGGTGTGATCAATATTTTTTTAGATGTAATTTTAATTCACGGATTTGGAGAAAACTTAAAACCAATGGGAGTTGAAGGTGCAGCATGGGCATCTCTAACTGCTCAAGTGGTTATGTTAGTTTTATGTATTGTTTTTTACCTTTCTAAAACACCATTTGAATTAGCATTGAGCCCAAAAATTAGCCCTTATTTCAGAGAAATGATCACTATTTTTTTAAATATGTTTATTAGAACATTAGTCCTCAATATTGTTTTCATCATGGCGAATCGATATGCAAATCATTATGGAGAAGAAGAATTAGCAGCATATACCATCGGATATAACATTTGGATCTTCACTTCCTTCTTCATAGATGGTTATTCAAATGCTGGTAATGCACTTGCAGGGAAATTTTTAGGTGAAAACAGTTCAGATAAATTAAAATATCTTGGGAAAAAATTGATGTGGATAAATATCAGAATTTCATTTTTACTAATGATAATTTACACCATTTCATATGCATACATAGGTAATATATTCAATTCTGATGAAACCGTATTAAATCACTTTAACTACACTTTCTGGATCATCATCCTTGCACAACCATTTAATTCCATTGCATTTACTTTTGATGGGATTTTTAAAGGAATGGGAAGAGCAAAAGAATTAAGAAACACTTTAATACAGGCCACATTTTTTATTTTTATACCCACCTTATACTTATCGAATATCATTAATGAAAACCTGCTGAGCATTTGGATATCCCTAAGTTTATGGATGGTCTACAGAGGTGGATCTCTACTCTATAAATTTAAAATGAAATCTGTTACTTCACAATAAAAATTTCTGAGTACGTAGTTGAGTCTGAAAGTCTTAAAGACATAATATAGTTGCCTTTTTCTAACGGAAAAAAGAATGGGATTTCATTTACACCTTTTTTCACATGATATTTATCATGATACACTTTCTTACCTTCAACAGAAAAAATATCCATATGAACTGGACCAGATGAAGTTGAGCTGATCAACACATTTGTAATTCCACGTGATGGATTAGGGTAAATCTTAAATTCAGCTTTTGACGTACTTTCGGTACTTGTTGTATTCTCTGACACATACACATATATGGTGTAATCCATACTAAATGTACCATTCATTAGTCTTAAAACAACAGCGTATGGTTCTGGTCTAGCCTCATTTATGGAAGGCGACCACATTATAGAAACTTTGGTTTGAAAATTATCCATTGAACCTTGTGTATAGGTCATAGGGTTTGAAAGGTCAAATGGTTCTCCAAACGCATGAAATCCAATAGAAGACACACTACTATCTAATGCGAATAGATTCAAACTAAATGGGTCTCCTGCAATAGCGTTCACATATGGAACACCATCAGTATTTAAGGGTAATGATCCTATATCAATTAACTGAGGAACTGGGCCAGAAGGTAAAACAATGAATTGCATATCTCTTCTGATTTCACCCACTTTAGTTCCGTTTCTAAATTCTTCACAAGTTACAGTGTATACAAAATTACCTAAAATAGAAGCAGTCCATGAAATAGTACCTGTAACAGGGTTAATAGAAAATTGACCTCCAGCGACCGATGGAGGATTGGTATATCCAGCTATTGGTGTGCCATGTGAAGGATTAGACATAGAACTTTCATGAGGAAAATCCAAAGACCAAACGAGGGAGTCACCATCATTGTCAAATGGCAGTGGATTGTACTGCCAAGGAGTATTCACTGGTAAAAAGACAACTGGACTTACCATGAAAAATGGTGTAGAATAAGAATCAATTAAGTCAACTGTGAAATCAGTGAATAATTGCATATCTGAAGATGTAGCATTTGGTAAATTTATAATAGCCGCATTTCTACAACAATTATCCCAGCTAGCTGTATATTGCCCAGGGACTGCGCACTGGAAACTTGCCGTAAAAAAATAGACTTCAACACCGTATGGAAAGAAGGGTAATACACTACCATTTTGTAAACCAAAAACAGGGTGAAACGCATTAGGGTCAAGATTACAAGTAATTGTTGTAACTACACCACCAGATGAATTGTATATCTCAATATTCTGTGTGGTCTGCATTGGAATGCCCAATGTATCGCGATATAAAGTCAATAAAATATCATAGTCTCCTGGTTGATCATTTTGAACGATAAGCTCTCCCCCCATAAGATGGGTTGCATTTATATTAGAACACATTAAAAATGTAAAAAGTAGTATGGTAAACCTTTTCATGTTTTTGTTTACAATTTAAGAAAAACACACCAAGGAAAAAATTTCTAAGGAAATTGCTTTTTTGATTCGTCCCAAATCTTATCCATTTCGTCTAAGCTCATTTCAGATAAGTTTTTATTCAATCTTTTCACTTTATCCTCTAAATAATTAAATCTGCCAATGAATTTTTTATTCGTTCTTTCTAAAGCCAATTCTGGATCTATATTAACAAATCGAGCATAATTGATCATTGAAAACAACACATCACCAAATTCCTTTTCAATGTTTGACTTGTCATTTGTTTTTTCTATTTCTTTCTCTAATTCATTAATCTCCTCCAACACTTTTTCAAAAACTTGTTCGCGTTTTTCCCAATCAAAACCTACTCCTCTAGCCTTCTCTTGAATTCTAGTGGCTTTCACCATGGCAGGTAACGATCGGGGCACCCCCTCTAAAACTGATTTTTTACCTTTTTTTAACTTAATTTTTTCCCAGTTCGCTTTCACTTCATCTTCAGTTTGAGCAACAATGTCTCCATATATATGCGGATGTCTTTCTACTAACTTATCGCAAACTGTGTGTATAACATCTGTAATATCAAAATCATTTGTTTCACTTGCAATTTTGGAATAAAAAACAATATGAAGTAAAAGATCTCCTAATTCACCTTTTATTTCATTTAAATTTTTATCAGAGATGGCATCGACTAATTCATACGTTTCTTCAATAGTAAGGTAGCTCAATGTATCCATAGTTTGCTTTTTATCCCATGGACACTTATCTCTTAAATCATCCATTATATCTAAGAGTCTTAAAAATGCTTCGCTTCTTTTTTCCATCTTACTTTCAGTTAGTAAATTATAGTATTATGCAATTAAATCATTAATTTTAAAAAATGAAATTAATTTTACTTTCTATTGGTTTAGTTGCCTTATGTTTTGCAGGAATTGCCATAAAATTAATTGTGAAGAAAGATGGAGAATTCTCTGGGACATGTGCAAGCAACAACCCCTATTTAAATAAAGAGGGGGAAGCTTGTAGCTTTTGTGGAGCTCAACCTGATGAAAAGTGTAAGAATCCAGCTGAAGAAATAGCTTAATAATTACTCCACTCTTTATAATCTCCCAAAGAATCATAAATCATGTATACTTGGAATTGAGCCGTTTCTAATTCATTTAAATAGGCAATGGATTTAGTTTTACCCATTACCATAAATGATGTGGCTAAAGCATCAGCTGTGGATGCTTTATCCGTAATGACAGAAACACTTAATAAATTGTTATTCGCAGGATACCCAGTTAATGGGTTTAATGTATGAGAAACTCTATTTCCATTTATAGTTTTAAACTTTCTATAATTACCAGAAGTTGCTAAAGCTTGATTATCTAAATTAACTATACGCTGAAAACCATATTCTCCAATATATGAGCTGTCTACTGGTCTTTCAATTCCTATCTTCCAAAGTTCTCCTTTATGATTTAGACCTCTAACCCTTATTTCGCCTCCAATTTCTACCATGTAATTTTGAATATTTTTAGATTCTAGCAGATCAGAGATTACATCAACGCTATATCCCTGAGCAATGGCGTTAAAATCTAACTTAGCGCGCTTATTAGTTTTGCATATGTAGCTGTACTCCCCGCTATCTATCACAGAAAAACTTTCTTCTAAAACCAATAATGGTAAAATAGAATCTCTTAAATAATTCGTGTCAACCCTTGGGTTAGTATTAGTGTAGAAACCCCAATAATCCACTAAAGGATATATTGAAGGATTAAATTCACCTACTGTTTCATGGTAAAAAAATTCAGCATAATGGTAACAGGTTTCAAACCATTCGTGTTCGTTCAGTGAAAAACATGAATCTTTAGAATTATTGATTTTACTAATAAAACTTTCAGAGTCATATGTAGAAAGCTCTTTATCAAAATCTGTTAAAACAACGTTTATTTCTGAGCTTAAATCACGTTGATCATCGTAAATTATACTAAAAGTTGAACCCTGAGCAAAACCATTAATTTTGTGGTAATTCCCAGGAACAGAAGATTCATTATCACAGGAAACAATAGAGAAGAATAAAACAATAAAAGAAAGGAGAAAATTAGATTTAGCCCCCAAAATCATCAAATCTTACTTGTTCTGGCGGTACTCCCCAATCATCACACATTTTCAATACAGCCTGATTCATTAAAGGTGGTCCACAAAAGTAATATTCAATATCCTCAGGAGCTTCGTGAGAAGACAAATATTGATCTATTACAGCTTGATGGACAAATCCAACAAAACCATCACCTTCAGGATCATTGATATCTTTTTTCTCAACCCAATTGTCTTCTGGAAGAGCATCAGAAAGAACCATGTAAAACTTAAAGTTTGGAAAATCTTTTTCAAGATCTCTAAAATAATGAATATAAAAAAGTTCTGCCCTAGATCTACCTCCATACCAATATGAAACCTTTCTCCCTGTCTTCAATGTTTTAAACAGTTCATATAGATGTGATCTCATTGGTGCCATACCTGCTCCACCACCAATATATAGCATTTCAGCCTCCGAATTATTGATAAAGAACTCTCCATAAGGTCCTGATATAGTTACCTTATCTCCAGCTTTTTGATTAAAAATATAGGATGACGCAACACCAGGATTTACATCCATCCAAGAATCCTTTCCTCTGTCCCATGGTGGAGCTGCAACTCTAACATTAAGCATGATATTTCTGCCTTCTGCTGGATAAGAAGCCATAGAGTATGCTCTAACCACTTCTTCGTCATTTTTCATAACTAAATCTCTAATGGCAAACTTTCCATCTGCCCAATCCTTTTCAAACTTATCCGGTTCACCAGGGTGATCAGTAGGATGAGCTTTGATATCCATATCAGAAAATTTAACTTCCCCTTTTGGAATTTTAATTTGAATGTATCCACCTGCTTTGTAGTCCATATCTTCAGGAATCTCCACAATAAATTCTTTAATGTAAGTAGCCACATTATAATTAGAAACCACAGTAGCTTCCCACTCTTTAATACCCATAATTTCTTCTTCCACTTCAATTTCCATGTCTTCCTTCACTTTTACTTGACATCCAAGTCTAAAATTATCAGCAATTTGTTTTCTAGAAAAGTGAGGTTCTTCTGTAGGTAAAATGGAACCCCCGCCAGAATGAACCTGACAAGTGCATTGAACACATGTACCACCTCCTCCGCATGCAGATGGCAAAAAGATACCCTCATTTCCTAACGTGGTTAATAAAGTTGAACCTCCATCAACTTCAATCGTTTTTTCACCGTTTATGGTAATCTTCACTTTTCCAGAAGAAACCAAAAAAGACTTTGCTGCCAACAAAATGAACGTCAGCGCAAGTACAATAGTTAAGCAAACTAATATTGGAATAATGATTGTAGATATTGTCATTTCAATTTTTTTTGTTGTTAAATTTCAAATCCCATAAAACCCAAAAAGGCTAAGCCCATAAGCCCTGTTATCAAAAATGCCATTCCAACCCCTCTTAGTGGTCCAGGAATGTGAGCATAACGAATTCTTTCTCTTATAGCTGCTATCAAAACAACTGCAATAAACCAGCCAACACCAGATCCCAGACCATATATAGTGGCTTGTCCAATATTTGCAAATTGTTTTTCCTGCATGAACAATGCACCTCCTAATATAGCACAGTTAACCGCAATTAGCGGTAAGAAAATACCTAAAGCTCCATATAAAGCTGGTGAAATCTTCTCCACAATCATTTCAACTAATTGCACGGTTGAAGCAATTACAGCAATAAACATAATAAACGTCAAGTAATTGAGATTAACTGAAGCATACTCATCCCCCATCCAAGTAAGTGCGCCTTCCTTAAGTACAAAGTTTTCAATTAAATAGTTAATTGGAATAGTTACTGTTAAAACAAAGATTACAGCAAAGCCTAACCCAACAGCAGTCTTTACTGTTTTAGAAACGGCCAAATATGAACACATTCCAAAAAAGAATGCAAATATCATATTATCTACAAATGCGCTTCTAATAAATATATTAACTAAATCCACAATCTAAACTATTAATGTGTTTCAATTAAAGTTGGGTTTCTCATCTTTTGTACCCATATGTATA
>CAZJVX010000068.1:0-8085 GCA_964549345.1 uncultured Flavobacteriales bacterium
ATCATTAGCTAAATCATAGTCTTTAACTAATTGCATGATATAAGAAAATACTTTGGATTGGTAGCGAGATAATAACACGTCAAATGCACTATCATTACCAGATTTAAATTGAAGAATGAGGAACTCATCGCTTTTTGAAGCATACATATTCTACGGTTTAGTAAGAAGTTAAAAGTAGAATTGTTGTATAGGCGATAATTTTAATTTGAATCAAATATAAGAAACAAAATTCATAACTGAAAGCAATTCTGTTAATTTAGCCCCCTGTTAAATTAGTTTTGAGTAAAGAAAAGAGAGAGCACATAGAAATTAAAGGGGCAAGAGTCCATAACTTAAAAAACATTAATGTATCCATACCAAGAAATAAATTAACCGTTATTACTGGTGTATCTGGGTCAGGAAAATCTTCTTTAGCCTTTGATACATTATATGCCGAAGGACACAGGAGGTACATTGAGAGTTTGAGTGCTTATGCTCGATTGTTTCTTGGAAGAATTGAAAAACCAGATGTGGACGATATCAAAGGAATTTCTCCTGCAATAGCTATTGAACAAAAGGTAAATTCATCTAATCCGAGAAGTACTGTAGGCACAACTACCGAAATTCATGACTTTCTTAAATTGTTATTTGCTCGGATAGGAAAAACCATTTCTCCAGTTAGTCAAGAAGAAGTCACTAAGGATTTTCCTGAAGATGTTCTAAACTGGATACTTCAACTTCCTGAAAAAACAAAAATTTTGATTTGCTCCCCTATCCAAATTCCTAAAGGAAGGTTAAATACAGATCAAGCTAATATTTACTTACAACAAGGGTTCAGTAAAAAATGGAAAAAGAATAAGATTACATCTATTGAAAAAGAAGGGATAGAAAAAGATGACTTGTTGATTATTGATCGTGTTACAAATGATTCTTCTAACGAAAACCAATCCAGAATAAGTGAGTCCTTAGAAATGGCATTTCATGAGGGGAAAGGACGCTGTAAAATCATTTATTTCAACAATAATGAACCTAAAGAAAAAGATTTTAATAACCTATTTGAAAAGGATGGTCTAATCTTTCAAGAACCCTCTTTGGATTTTTTCTCATTTAACAATCCCTTTGGAGCTTGTAAAACTTGTGAAGGTTTTGGTAAAATAATTGGTATTGACCCGAATTTAGTAATCCCTAACCCAAGTTTAAGTATTTATGAAGACGCCATAACCTGCTGGAAGGGAGAAAAAATGAGTAGATGGAAAAACAAGCTCATTCAAAATGCACATTATTTTAATTTCCCCATTCATGACCCATATTTTGAATTAAGTGATGAAAATAAGTCATTGATATGGGAAGGAAATCAACATTTCAAAGGGTTAAATGCCTTTTTCAAATACTTAGAACAAAAAACATATAAAATTCAATTCAGGGTAATGCTAGCTCGCTACAGAGGCAAAACGATGTGTACATCCTGCAATGGAAATCGATTAAGAAAAGATGCAAATTATGTTAAAGTAGATGGAAAATCCATCAGTGAAATTAACGCTCTCAGCATAAAGGATGCTTTATTATTTTTTAATTCCATATCACTTGAAAAAGAAGAACTTCAAATAGCTAATCGATTAATAACCGAAATAAAATCTAGACTAAAGTATTTAAGTGATGTAGGATTAAATTACCTTACGTTAAGCAGACCCACTAATACACTTTCAGGAGGTGAATCGCAACGAATTAACCTTGCTACATCTATAGGAAGTTCACTAATTGGCTCCATGTATATCCTTGATGAACCTTCAATAGGATTACACCCAAGGGATAGTTTACAACTAATTAAGGTTTTAAAAAAATTACGAGACATAGGTAACTCAGTGATTGTTGTTGAACATGACGAAGATATGATGATGTCCGCTGACGAAATTATTGACATTGGCCCTGGAGCAGGAAGAAATGGTGGGGAGATAGTTTTTAAAGGCAACCACCAAAAACTGATTGCTTCAAAAGATAGCCTAACAGCAAAGTACCTCACCCAACAATTAAACATTGAATTACCAAAATTTAGAAGAAAAACTAAAGATTATATAAAAGTTAAAGGAGCATTTTTACACAATTTAAAAAACATAGATGTCTCATTCCCACTGGGAGCTTTTTGTGTGGTTACTGGTGTCAGTGGAAGTGGAAAATCAACTTTAGTAGGTGAAATCCTATTCAAATATTTTGAACGATTTTTCATTACGGGTATAAAACAACCTGTCCATGCAAAAAGTATTAAGGTGGATCATAACTTAATAGACAGTGTGGAATTTGTAGATCAAAACCCTATTGGAAAAAGTTCAAGGTCAAACCCTATAACCTACATTAAAGGCTATGATGACATCAGACAACTATTTGCTCGACAACAGCATGCAAAAATAAATGGTTTCAAGCCTGGGTTTTTCAGCTTTAATGTAGACGGTGGCAGATGCGAAAAATGCCAAGGAGAAGGACAAATAACCATTTCTATGCAATTTATGGCAGATGTCCATTTAACATGCGAAGACTGCAATGGAAAGCGTTTTAAGGAGGAAGTACTTGAAGTAAAGTTTAAAAACAAAAATATAGCTGAAATCTTAGAAATGACTGTGGAGGAAAGTTTATCATTTTTTGATGAAAACGACACCTATTGCAAGAAAATAAAATCGAAAATTGAAGCGTTGAATGATGTCGGTTTAGAATATGTTCAACTTGGTCAATCTTCCAATACTTTGAGTGGTGGTGAAGCACAACGAATAAAATTAGCCTCTTTCTTAACAAGTAAAAAAACCACACAAAGAAAACTTTTCATATTTGACGAACCTACCACAGGGCTTCATTTTCACGATGTGAAAAAACTCATCAAATCACTTCAAAATCTCATCAATATTGGTCACCATGTCATAATCATCGAGCATCATATGGATATCATTAAAACAGCAGATTGGATTGTTGACCTTGGTCCTGAAGGAGGCGATGAGGGAGGTAATTTAAATTTTCAAGGCACACCTGAAAATATGGTGAAAAGTAATATCCATTCCTACACCAAAGAACATCTTAAGAAATACATCTAAGACGGCAGTATAGATTCTTCCTTTAGAAATTGATTCTCATAGAGATCAAAATAATGACCTTTCTTTTGAATTAGTGTATTATGATTGCCCTCTTCGATAATCTTGCCCCTATCAATTACTAATATTCTATCTGCATTTTTTATGGTTGATAAACGATGTGCAATAATAATAGAAGTTCTGTCCTTGGTTATTACTTTGGTAGCTTTTTGAATCAACTCTTCTGCACCAGAATCGACAGAAGATGTAGCTTCGTCTAAAATCAATAGATCTGGCTTACAAATGTATGCCCTCAAAAATGAAATAAGTTGTCTTTGCCCCGAAGAAAGAACACCTCCTCTTTCTTTAACTTGAAATTCATAACTACCGTCAAGCTGAGAGATAAAACCATGTACCCCCACTTTTTTAGCAGCCTCTATTACCTCCTCTAATTCAATTTCTTCTTTTCCTAGGGTTATGTTCTCTAGCACAGATGTATTAAATAAAAATACATCTTGCAAAACCACTGCAACTTTTGAACGCAAAGAAGAAAGCGATATGGATCTAATATCCATTCCATCTAATAATATTTCTCCTTCTTGAAATTCATAATATCTTGATATTAAATTAATTAAAGAAGTTTTACCTGCACCTGTCGGACCAACCACAGCAATGGTCTCTCCAGATCTAACATCCAATGATAAGCCATCAAAAACTTTTGATCGTCCATCGTAACTAAAATGAACATTTTTAAAGCTAATCTGTCCGTTAAATGATTCAAGTTGATTATTTTCCGATTGATGAATAATCTCATCATTATCAAGAAGATCAAAAACCCTAGCCGAACTTACCATCCCCATTTGCAGGGTATTAAATCGATCTGCTAACATTCTAATCGGTCTAAATAGCATATGGACATATAAAATAAATGACATCATTTCGGTAGTTACAGTACCATAATCTGTGTTTCCGTAGGAGATTGACCATATGCTATAAATAACTAAAATAGCAATGGATAAAGCACTCAACGTCTCCACCACAGGAAAAAAAATGGAATAGGCCATAATGCCCTTTATGTGAGCTTTCTTGTGGGCAAGATTAATCTTTTTGAATTTTTTTGCCTCTACATTTTCTCTACTAAAAATTTGAACCACATTCATACCCGTAATGTGTTCTTGAACAAATGAATTTAGAGTAGATACTTGTTTTCTAACTTCTTGGAAAGAATTTTTAATAGCCCTCTTAAATATGTTTGTACTTACGATCAACAAAGGTATGGGTATAAGCACTAACAGCGTCAATTTCCAATTGATGTAAAACATAAAAATTAAAACACCGAATAGTTTTAATAAATCACCTATGATTACTAATATTCCTTGAGAAAAAATTTCAGCAATAGTTTCCATATCACTTACAGATCTTGTAACAAGCATACCAATGGGATTTTGATCAAAATATTTTAATCTCAATTTAGTTATATGCGTAAATAACAGGTTTCTAAGATCTTTAACTACTCGTTGACCCAAATCGCTAGAAGTGTAAGAAACCACAATTAAAAAAACCGATTCAATGATAAGTAGACCAATAACCACGATGGTTCCTATTAATAAAGCCTTTTCATCCCCTAATCTCACATAATCACCTACTAACTTTCCAATAATAAAGGGTCTAACAGGAGACAATAAAGCAAGGAAAACCGTCAAAAGTATTCCCCTTATAAGTAACGAACGATGAGGTTTTGAAGCCCATAAGATCCTTTTAAACAAAGGTGTATCCCAAACTTTACTCTTAGACATAAATCTGATTTGGATATGAGATATTTGTTAGAAATAATCCGTGCGCTTTCGCTGAAGGACCAGCATTAGTTCGATCTTTTGAAATCATAATTTTTTCAAAATCAGATGAAGAAATTTTTTCTTTTCCAACCAAAATCATAGTTCCAACTAATGCCCTAACCATATTTCTCAAAAATCGGTTGGCTTTAACCCGGAAAATAATTTGTTCATCTTTTTTAATCCATTCGGCCTCCAAAATCTCACAGAAAAAGTGATTTACATCCGTGTGAGTTTTACTAAATGATGTAAAATCATGTTTTCCTTTAATCATTTCACAGCATTCGTTCATGCTATTTACATTCATTTTTTCAGAAATGTAGGCTACAAATCCTGTATTAAATGGTGATTTAAGTGTGGTAAAACGGTATTCATACGTTCTACTCAAGGCATCAAATCTGGCGTGAGCGTCTTCTTTTACAAGATGTATATTCTTTAACTGTATTTCAATCGGCAACATATTATTTATTTGAAAACAGCACTTGTCAAGGTTTACAATGGTGGAAATATCCACGTGAAAGAAAAACTGTTCTGCATGTACACCTGCATCTGTCCTCCCACAACCAGTAACAATCGGTTTTTCATTTTTGTAAATAAGTTGAAGTTTTTCTTGAACTACTTGTTGAACAGTAATAGCGTTTTCTTGAATCTGCCAGCCGTGATAAGGTTTACCATTGAATGCTATCTCAAAAAAGTATCGCATTTAACTAGGGTAATAATTTTTTTACATAGGACAATGCCAAATCACAAGTCTGCTCTATATTAATATTAGAAGTGTCTATCTCAATTGCTCCTTTTGGTTTTTTTAGGGGACTTACTTCTCTATTAGAATCTTGCTTGTCTCTTGAAATAATATTATCAAGTACTTTTTGAAATTCAACATTCTCACCCTTGGACTTATACTCTTCCCACCTTCTTTCTGCTCTTTTTTGAGCAGATGCCTTTATCCAAAATTTGATATCGGCATTTGGAAAAACTACTGTTCCTATATCTCTTCCATCCATTACTATGTTTTGTTCTTTACCAAATTTTTGTTGAATTAACACTAATTTTCTTCTAATGTATTCATGTTTACTTACTTCGCTTACTCTGTCAGAAACCTCAATGGATCTAATTTCTTTTTCCACAACGAGTCCATTCAATTGAATGTAACTCTCCCCCTCTTCATTTGGATCAGTAAAATCAATTACTAGTTTTTCTACTTCATTGATTGCATCCGGTATTAATTTACCTTTTTCATCTATCAAACTATTTTGAAGAGCAAAAAGAGCTACCGCTCTATACATGGCACCAGTATCAACGTAAGTGTACCGCAGCTCTAAAGCTAGTTTTTTTGCTAGAGTACTTTTTCCACATCCTGAATGGCCATCTATGGAAATAATATAATTTTTCATAAAAAAAAAGGCTGTCGTGAATGACAGCCTTAAAATTAACTAAATATGGTTAATATTAAATTTCTTCTACTTCAATCATTTCAAAAGGTAAATCAATGATAGCTTCATAATCTTCACCCGCTTCTAACATGTCCTCGTCATCTTCTTCATAATACCATTTAACTTCCACATTTGTCCCACTTAAAGATTCTAATTTTTTAAATACATCTAATATACATTTAGAGGAACTGGTATTGAAATATTCCAATTGAACACTTAAAACAGTTTTTTCGTTTACAGATTGACTATAGGAATCAATCCAATCAATTATTGGCTTATAAAATTCAATTGAATTTTCTGGAATAGATCTACCTTTCAAAAGCAAATCACCACTGCTTTTTAGTTCTACTACTGGTGTTTTAGCCGACCCTTCTAATATAAAATCTCCCATGGTTCTATTTTTTTAAAATTTTAACTGTTAATGTAAAGAAAGAAAAACTATCGCTAATTTCTCTGATATTGTAATCTAATTTTGATCCCGATCTTCTTGCTATATCAATAAGACCTAAGCCACCCCCACCTTTTTTACTCAATACCCCGTTGTTTAGCACCTCTTTGTAATACGCCTTTAATTCATCTTTGTCAAGAGAATTAATGTATTCAATTTTCTGGGAAATGTCTTTTACATTAGCCTGATCAATGTAGTTTCCTGTGACTATATCATAAGACTCCGGAGTTCTACTAATACTGAAAATAGCGGACTTTTTTTCAGCAAGCTCTTCGGGTGATCCAACTATCTCAAATTCATCAATGTGATGATAAAGATTTTGTAAACATTCAACCAATACATTGAATACTCGCTTTCTTATTTTAGGTGAATCTTGTAAGTCTTCCATTTTTGACTCCATAATTTGAAAAACTGAGCTTAATAACTCAGAAGTGATAGAACCTTTAAAGGCCAAGAGAACATAATCTCTTTCCATCAATTTATATAAATCAAAAATATCCGTGTTCATTACAAGAACAAATATAATAAATTGTTATTAGCTCAAGCACTAAATAAGACGATCTAACTAATTAAAATACTAGTTTTGGATAAAAATGAAATAGTGAAAAAAAATGAATGGTTTGAAGATTGGTTCAATTCTGAATATTATCACCTTCTTTATCAAAACAGAAGTCAAAATGAAGCTGATTTATTCATTAAAAACATAGTTCAAAAATTAAAACCTAATCCTGAGGCTACCGTATTGGATTTAGGGTGTGGAAAAGGAAGGCATGCTTTAAAAATGAGCTCTTTTTTTAACTCTGTGCATGGCTTAGATTTATCTAAAAACAACATCAAAATTGCTAATTCAACTAAAAAAGATAACATGAAATTCTTCGTAGGTGATATGAGAAATTTCAATCACATTACAAAGTATGATTACGTCTTCAATCTGTTTACAAGCTTTGGTTATTTTAACACACTTGAAGAAAATTTAGATGTACTAAAATGTGTTCACCGACAACTAAAAAAAAACGGTCATATACTAGTCGATTTCTTAAACCCTGACGTCATTAGAAATGATAAATTTGTCTCTGAAGAAAAAAGAATTAATGACGTTCATTTTAATATTGAAAAATGTATATCTGGAAATTTTATTCTAAAAAAAATTAACATTAAGGATGGAATTAAACAATTTAATTTCAATGAAAAAGTACAACTATTTGATTTAAATGATTTTGAGGAAATGCTATTGAAAACAGGCTACACTATTCACTCCACGTTTGGGAATTATGATCTTGAAAGCTATCACACTAACAGCGAAAGATTAATTTTGTGGGCTCAAAAATCAAATTGAATTG
>CAZJVX010000069.1:0-8067 GCA_964549345.1 uncultured Flavobacteriales bacterium
GTAAAATAAAAAACCTGAAAAATCGTAATTATAATTCGATAATACCAGACCACTTAATAATTCCATTAATGTATGACCTAAAACAACACCTAGAACAGAACCAAATAAGGAAATAATGATAGATTCAAAAATAACAGATATGAATATTTTTTTTGAGCTAGCTCCTCCTGCCCTCATCATGGCAATTTCATATTTTCTGTCTTTCATCGAATTTAATAGGGTGATAAAGACACTAATCATAGCCAAACCAAAAATAATCCAAGATAGTCTAATCAAAATATCAACCGCGGGCTGTATGAGTTCAAAAAGTTGTTGAATTTCAATCGCAGGTTCAGCTGCCATCAACTCACTTTTTTTATTGACGCTTCCTGGCAATGTGAATTTACCTCTTGGGGAATTATACTTAACTAGTAAAGAAGTGATCTCATTAGATGCTTTCTCATTTTGATGATCATGATCATGATGATGATCATGATGGTGTTCATCATGCGTATCTTTTTTATTCTTACTTACCTCAAACGAACCTTTTTGATGATCATCTGGATGAACATCCCACACACTCTCTAAGGGTGTTAATAATAGTTGGTCAATTACTTCACCTGTGTGTTCAAGAATCCCAACTACTTCATATTCAAAATCACCATGATCATGAATCGATTCACCAATCCCGTGACTACCAGTAAATGTGGATCCAATATTTAAATTTAGTTCTTTAGCTACTCTTGAACCCAAAACAACCTCTAAACTCTTTTCGAAAATTTTACCCTCTAAAATTTTTGCTTTATAAAGCTCATCAATAAAAGAAGCTGTTGTACCTACTATTCTAAATTTTTTATAATTATCTCCTAAGGAAATAGGCACTGCTAAACTTACAAAAGGATGGTTTTCTATAAATTGGACTGACTTCATTGGAATATTACCTGTGGGTTGATCTATGTGAAAAACATTACATAGCACCAATTGCATTCTACTTCCTTTGGATCCCACCACTAAATCTACTTTATTCGCATTTTCATTGAATTTTGATGATAATTGCGACATGGTTAGATAGGCCAATACGATTATCATGATAGAAACTGCCATTAGCAGAACAGATAAGCCGCTTGATAATGGCCTTGTGGTAATATTTTTTACACTATACTGAAAGAGCATCCAGGTCTAATTTATCCTCAAAATTATTTTTCAAACGTTGATCATGTGTAACGATGATAAGTTTGGATTTATTTTCTAGCGAGAATGATCTAATTAACTCCAAAATATTTTCACATGATTCGTCATCTAATGCAGAAGTGGGTTCATCTGCTAATATTAGTTTGGGGGAGTTGACTACCGACCTAACTATGGAAATACGTTGCTTTTCACCCTCACTCAGCTCATATATTCTTGCCTTTTTTCGATCTATTAATCCAACTTTATCAAGTAGATGATGAATTAATTTTTCATCTTCGTTTTTAACCAAGTATTGACTGAATTTTAAATTAGAAATCACATCTAAGGAGCTAATAAAGTGAGGTCTTTGAAATACAAAACCAATGTTTGTCCCTCGATATTGATCTAAGTCTCTTTGAGATAGTGCATATAGATCTATATTATCTATTTTTACACTTCCCTTGCTTGGTGTTTGTAGGCCGCCAAGCGTATTCAGGAAGGATGTTTTTCCACTACCGCTTCTTCCAGTAATCAAAAGCTGATCCGCAGAATGCAAATCAATATTTGGAAAAGAAATAGACTTTTCGGAATAATTAATATGTAGATCCTTAGTTCGTAGCATCTTTTTTTGAATTAACCCAATAATACAAACCTAAAATAATTAATGGAATACTTAAATATTGACCCATATTAACAACTGATTCATCTTCTAATGTTTGATGCTCTTTAAAAAATTCAATAAGAAACCTAGCTGTAAACATAAACGTGAGAAAAACACCAAAGAGTCTTCCTCTAAATGCATACCAGTCTTTTTTCCAATAGCCCCAAAATAAAAATAAGAAGGTAAACCAATATGCAAGAGCTTCATATAGTTGGGTCGGTATTCTAGGTATAATTTGAATTGGAATTAAAACTTGGTTATCTAAGACCTTAACATCGTATGAATTAGAGGTAGTGAAAAAGTGATTTTCATTTAACCCTTTTAAAAATGAACTTATTATCTCAATTCTTTCCGTCTCCTGTCTCTTCAAAGAAATAGCATTACTCAGTTCTTGTTTTAAAGCATCTCTGTACTCTAAGGAATAATAATCTATAAAAGGAACCAATTGACTTTGGATGTAGTTATGTTGACTAACAGAGTCTAAAGCGATTCCTGGGATAATAAGACTTAGATTATTTATTGGGTATCTTATTCCTTCTATCAGTGTATCTATGCCTGTATCAAAAAAACTTACACTTTCTTGTTCTATCCGAAACACAGAGGCTACTTGTTTAGAAGAAGCATCTTCGAAAAAAAAACCAATCGGATGTTCTGTTCTCAGTCCAACAATTTCAGAATTCATAAGGTTCCCCGTTCTTATGAAACCTCCTGCTAATGCAACTGCTATGACTAATTTATCTAGTGCCCATAACGTATGTTTTTTCGTTACTTTTTTTGAATACAACCACATAGAAAATATTAAGGCTATTGCAGCACCGTGGCTAGCCAAACCGCCTTTCCATACCATAGGAATTTCCATTAAATTTTGAGCATAATAATCCCACTCATAAAAAAAAACGTGACCCAATCTTGCACCAATAATGGTACCTAATACTGCATAAACCAATTTTTTATCCATCCACTGTATTGGAGCTGACTCATTTATGTACATCTTTTTTACAATGTAGAATCCTAACAAAAAGGAAATTGCAAAAAATATACTGTAATAACGTAACGAAATTATACCCTCGTATAATGCAGGGTCAACATTCCAAGAAATGTATAATTTGAAAATCATAACCGCAAATTTAATACTTCATTTGTCTTTTAGGAGATAAGGTTTGCTGAATAAAATCAGTATCCTTAATTTTACAACATGAATGTAGAACAAATTTACACCGGATGCCTTTCCCAAGGTTCTTATTTTGTGGAGAGTAATGGTGAAGCTGCTGTAATTGATCCTTTAAGAGATATATCACAATACCTAAAATTAGCTAAGAGCACAAAATCTAAAATCAAATACATATTTGAGACACATTTCCATGCTGATTTCGTAAGTGGTCACCTAACACTTGCTAAAAAAACAGGTGCAACTATAGTGTATGGACCTTGTGCAGATCCAGAGTTTGAAGCTTTGATTTGTAAAGACAACCAAGTTTTTAAGATCGGCAATGTAACCATTACAGCTATACACACTCCCGGTCACACTCTTGAGAGTACTTCATTTTTATTAAAAGATGAAAATGAAAAAGAATTTGCAGTTTTCACTGGTGATACCTTATTTTTAGGTGATGTAGGAATTCCAGACGTTGCACAAAGATACAAAGGAACCACAAAAGAAGAATTAGCTGGTATAATATTTGACTCTGTAAACAATAAAATCAAGCCTCTACCAGATCATATACTGGTTTATCCTGGCCATGGGGCAGGTTCAGCTTGTGGTAAAAATATGATGAAAGCAACTGTTGATACGCTTGGTAATCAAAAAAAAATAAACTACGCTCTAAATGGTACTTTAAGCAGAAAGATGTTTATAAAAGAATTAACTGATGAACTGCCGGAACCTCCAGCATATTTTCCCTCAAACGTCAAACTAAACCAGACTGGTTACAAAGACATAGATGAACTCATTGAAAAAAACTGCAAACCATTTAGTGCAGAAGAGTTTAAAATTTTAGCTCAAAAAAATAATCATATCATTTTAGATGTTAGGAGCCAAGACGACTTTAAAAACGGATACATTCCAAATTCATTATTTATTGGTTTGAATGGAGGATTTGCACCATGGGTTGGCTCTGTTCTTAAAAACATTGACCAAAAAATTCTTTTAGTATGTGATAATGGGCAAGAAAATGAAGCGATTACAAGGTTAGCAAGGGTTGGTTTTGACAATGTTATTGGTTATTTGTCTGGAGGATTCCATAATTGGGAAAAGTCCGGTGAAAGCAAAGAAACCATTGATTCCATCACAGCGCAGAACCTAGAAAAAATGATAAATGGTGATATGAGCATTGTTGATGTTAGGACCTGCGGAGAAAGAAAAAATGGATTTTTAAAAAATTCTGTCGTTATGTCACTCGATAAAATAGAGTCAGAATATAAATCTTTAGATAACACAAAAAAACATTACATTCATTGTGCTGGTGGTTACAGAAGTATGATTGCTTGTTCTTACTTAAAAATGCAAGGAATGAACTCAGTTGTAGACGTTCAAGGTGGATTTTCTGCTATATCAAAAAATACAGATTTGGAAATTATTAAATCATAGTAAATAATTTTAATTGAGTACTTTTCAGGACATTATAAAAGGAGAAAAACCAACTTTAGTCGATTTTTATGCAGATTGGTGCGCACCATGTAAAGCAATGAATCCTATTTTAAAGTCAGTAAAAAGTAAAATGGGAGATCAGATTAAAATTTTAAAAATTAATATAGATAAAAATCAAGCCGTTGCTAATAAATTTAATGTAAGAGGTATACCCACTTTTATACTTTTCCAGGGCAATGAAATAAAATGGAGAAAATCTGGATTGTTAGAAGAAAATGCTCTTTTAGAAGAACTAAAAAAAATCACTTAAATCGAATCAGATGGTGCACCTTTTAACTGTTCCCTCCATGTGTCAGCACTTGCCTTTCTCCCCAAAACACTTCTTAAGTGATGGCCCAAAATCATAAATGAAAACACAAGAGAAATAATCAATAGTCCTGGAATAATAGCCAGAAAAGATTTTTCTGAGTGAATTATGTATTCTTTATGTTGATCTATTATTGAACCCCACGAAGGCATAGGGATCTGAACGCCAATTCCCAAAAAACTTAAACCTGCTTCAATTAAAATCGCAGTTGCAAAATTTGAGGCGCAGATCACGATCACAGGGTCTAGTAAATTCGGAATAATGTGTTTGAATATGATTCTCATATTTGAAAATCCCAGAATCTTTCCAGCAATTACGTAATCCATCTCTCTTATTGCAATGACTTGTCCTCTAACCACTCGAGCTAATTCCACCCACATGGTTAAACCCACTGCAACGAAAACAGTTGCATACCCTTTACCTAAAATCAATGTCAATGAAATAATAAGTAACAAAGCGGGAATGGACCAAACCACATTGATAAACCAAAGTATGATATCATCTATCCTACCCCCGTAATAACCTGAAATAGCCCCAAGAGTAAGGCCTAAGAAAAATGAAATAAGAACAGATATTAGTCCTATTGATAATGAAATAATAGTGCCAGCCATTAATCTTGAAAGTAAATCTCTTCCATGTTTATCTGTACCTAAAAAAAATGTTTTTTCAACTAAGTGGCTAGACAATACTAAATCCTTAATCCCCTCATGATTAATACTAGCTTGATCATTTAAATTAAATACTATGTCTTCTAAAGAAAATGTTAATGTATTTGGCACATAATTAGGTTCATTTCGGTTCATATCGTACTCATGAAGAAGTACATAATTATCTTTTAATTCACATTTATCATAAGGGACAAAAGTGAAAAATGATTCTTGGCCACCAAAAAATAATTTCTCGAAAAAATTACTTTTTTGGACCTCCTTATTTTTTCTAACTTTTAAAAAAGAAATAGTGGTTCCAGGCTTTAATCTTGAAATTTGTGGGATTTGAGTATTTGAATGTAATGTTCCATCCGGACGGATGTTAGCCCCTAGAATACTTACTAATATGGCCGAAAATATGACGACTAATGCAAAACCAAAAAGTGGATTTTTATATAAATACTTAATAATAGAAAATGATTTATCAAATTCCATCAAATTGATTTTGTAGTTAATACTGGTCTATCTTTCCAATTCATCTTGATCCGAAATAAATTCAAAATTAAAACGGTTAGCAGATATAATGGATATATTAAAAGCATTGGAATGGCAAAAATGGTAATTCCCCTTTTGTCATATAAATTAAAAGAAAGATAAAGAGTCATAAAGTCCAACACAAATTTAATACTTAACCAAATTAAAGAGGCAGCACTTAAAGGGTTGTTAAAAAAGATAAAGTAATAAACATAAAAATTACACAAAAGAATAGATATTCCAATCAAATTAATTAGAGGTAATTTTATGAGTTTCATCTTAGTTGACCACCTTACTCCCCTAGAAATAAATTCTGTTATATTTTTTGGTCCATCTGTAAGCACATGAATTCCTTTGCTTAGAAAAGGTTTAATCACACTCCCTTTAGATTTTAAAAATGCTTTTAAAATGAACATATCATCTCCAGAACTTATATGGAAATTGTTTTTTAATGGTTCTAGTCTAATGTATTCCTCCCTTTTAAATGCCGATGCAGCACCATTCACATTGATGGGAAATCCAAGGCTAGCAAGTCCAACAGAAAGGACTGTTAGAGCGTGCGATGCAATTCTGGAAAAAATAATTCCATTCTTTTCTATGACGGGTACAATTATTAGACTATGGTTAGCACCCAAAGTTTGAGACATTTTTAATAAGAACTTTGCATCAAATTGAACATCTGCATCTAATGTTAGCACGTAAGTTGACAATACCTGATTTATTCCTAAATGAATTGCTTTCTTTTTACCAAAATCGTGATTGAGATGTGCTATTCTAACTTTGAATTTATTATGATTACTCCACCTTTTTATTTTCTCAACCGTACGATCCAAAGAGTGATCATTAACAAAAATCACCTCGTCAAGATTCACTTGCTCTAAGTCACTTTTTTCAAGCGAAATCAACAAATCATCTATCCGTTCTTCTTCATTTCGAAAAGCTATAACGATGGAAAAATCTGAACCTGCTTTTACACTTTGATACTTGATTCCCTTTACGAAACCCAAACATGCAACCCCAATTATAGATACGTAAACAAAAAGAATAATATAACCAATTAATATCAATTTTTATGTCTTACTATATTAAATCCTGCCCCAATAAGAGCCGAAAATCCTACATTGATTGCCCATATTGAAAAAGATATAATAGAAAATTTAATTCCCATTGGCCCAGAACCCAAAAGAATCATTAAAAAAGCTTCTTTGGTGCCAAGATTACCGGGTATAAGGGATGGTATTAAGGTTACTACGCCAAACATGACACCAACAATGATAAATATGGAATAAAAGTCAAGGGGTAAACCAAAAGCAATACTCATTATGTAAAATTGAAAAACAAAAATTATGTACCTTAAAAAGGAAAGACAAATGACTTGAACTTTTTTTCTATTTGTTAGTTCAACGAGTTTGTTTATACTTTGAAACCATGAATTTAAATAAGTAATCCTACTAAACATGGTAACCCATTTTAAATGAATAAATGAGATTGTTAAAATTATGGAGATTATAAAGTAAACTAAGATGATAAAATTTTCATTTGGGAGATGATAGGAGATTTGAGTATGTTGTCTCAAGAACAATAATGAAATAAAAGCAATGACTATAGTGATGCAGAACTGAACGTAATTTCCCAAAATGGTAGAGATTATAGTGTCTTTTTTAATAGACTTTAAAACCCATGATCTTCCTACAAAATTACCTATTCTCTCTGGAGTTAAAAGAGCAGTAAAGTTTCCAACATAAATAGCTTTTATTATCAATTGAATTTTAGGCTTTTCCGGTAGTTGTAAAAGCACTTTAAATTTAAAAGACTCTACTACCCAGTTCACAAATTGCAATAAAATAATGGCAACTAAAACCATTTGTACTTGAGCTGATAAAAATAAATGCCATAACTCCATTAAATTAGGATAGTTAACGATGTTGTGATAAAGGAAGTAAATTGCTAATGCGAAAACCACTAGTGAAATAAAAAAAGTATTTTTATAGAATAACTTAAAGAAAGTCCCTAATTTATTGGAAGATTTTGATAAAATAATTCTTGGTATTGACCCGGGCACTAACATACTTGGATACGGATTAATTGGAATACAAAATAAACAATTAAACTTAATTAGTAC
>CAZJVX010000070.1:0-8015 GCA_964549345.1 uncultured Flavobacteriales bacterium
GGATTATTTCCCACAAGAAAAACCATGATAAACCTATCCTCATTTGGGTCATAAATAAATTTTGGATCGTATTTTTTTACAAATAATAGTTGGTTAAAAGAAAATGTCAGTGAATTAAGGGTAGCTCTCTTTAAAATGCTGTCGTTATTTTGGTCATAAATAATGTAAGACGAATTGATACCAGCTATCATTAAGCCATCATTTGAAATAGCAAGAGTGTTATCATTAGGTACCTTATTGTTATAATAATTTCCTTCTAGTCCGTAGTCAATATTTAATCCTACATTTAAACTCTTTTTTTTGGTTTTAATGTGCGAAACTTCATTTTTTTTAAAGCGAGTCTGATTAATTTCTTTTTGTTGTTGAAGAAAATCATGATATCCATTCCCACCAGGTTTAGTAAGTTCAAGATGTTGTACTTGAACCATCCAATTGTCTTCAAATTCATTTATGTTCAGCGTGCGATGGTGTGTTGTGTAAGATTTGGTTAACTTTTGAGCAGATACTAAACTACATTGTAGGCATAAGGCGCATACTATTTTTACGGTTAAAGAAAATTTATTCATTGCATAAATGTATAAATCAAAAAGAATACTGAAAAACCAATTAAATAAAATATACCCATATACGAAAGAGTTTTCAGCCATAATGAAGGTTTGAAATCTTCATCAATTTTTTTCGTGACCAAATAATGATTGAATATAGCTATAACTGGCGCCACCAAAAATGAAATGATAGTGGCCAAATTTACTAGTATGCTAAAATCACCTCTAGAGCTAAAGATTTCAATAAGAATAAAACTTCCAACGATGAGGCTGATGACGGCAATAGAATATGATTTTTTGCTTGCTTTTGATTTATTTCTTTCACCAAATAGTTCTATTATTCGTTTGGTTGCTCTTCCATATCCATCAAATACAGCGATACAAGTACCAAACATTATGGAAAAAGTACAAGACGAAATAATAATGTAACTCCATGAACCAAATACTTGAGTGTACAATTGAATTACCTGATGAGCAAATAGGTGTCCTTGTCTGGCAATTTCTGTATCCGTACCATAGATTAAGAATGCACCGAGTGTGACAAAACAAATGGAAAGAAATGCAGAAGTAATATATCCAAAATTGAAATCAAAGAGGGTTTCTTTAAGCTTAGGGTGATAACCAGAAAGTTTTATTTTTTCAATGGTCCATAAACTATTCCAACTACTTAAGTCCACAGCAGTAGGCATCCACCCCATGAGTGGTATTAAAAAAGCAATTGCACTAGACTCCACGCTAAAAAATTCGTATGAGATAGATGGGTTGACTGGCCCATTGAGAATACATAAAATGAATGCTGCGAGTGTAGAAATCAATAGAACTATTCCAATTATTTTAATTAATCCATCAAGGATTTTAAATCGGCCGATAATGAGTAAACTTCCGCAAACTCCAAAAACTAGGATGTTAGCAGTTGTGCTGTTTATACCTATCGAATCCAACTGAAATAAATTTTGTAAGAAGCCAGTGGTTACTTTTCCTACTGCTGCACAAACAAAAAACATAGAGCCTAATGTGATTAAAGTGTAACACCACAAAGCCCAATTACCTATTTCTTTATACCCATCAATAATACTTTTTCCTGTTGCGTTTGCATACCTTGAACCAAATTCAAAAAAGGGGTATTTTAATAAGTTGGCTACAATGACAGCCCAAATTAAACCAAACCCAAAAAGAGAACCTGCTTTAGTACTTTGTACTAAGTGTGATACTCCAATAGCTGTACTTGCAAATAGAATACCTGGTCCTAACGTTTTGAGTATGTTTTTTTTATTAATAATGAATTTTTATTCTAAGTTAATGTTTTCAATTAATTGATATTGTTGAATCAAAAACGAGTGAAAATCAATATCTTGAAAAAAAAATAGTTGATGCCTACCATTACACTAAAAAACTCCGTTTATAAGAACAAATTATTACTTGATTTTTTAGATCATTCTACTAAATTATCTCCATTCCATAATGGTTCCGATCTGGAGATTATAGATGAAAATTTTATGTTAAAAAGAGACCTCCATATTGAGCAAAGGGAGTTTTTAGTGAATGCATTGGTAAGCCAATACGGTAGTATAGGTGAGGAGACGCCTTCAGGAGTTTATCAGCTGGAGAAAAAAGGGGTTTATACGGTAACCACTGGACACCAGTTGTGTTTTATGGGTGGTCCACAATTTTTTATTCATAAAATAATTTCTACCATCAAAAGCTGTCAACTACTAAAAAAAAAATATTCCCAAAATGTTTTTATTCCTGTTTTTTGGATGGCTTCTGAAGATCATGATTTTCAAGAAATTAGTCACACTACCATATTTGGAAAAAATTTTTCACTAAAAGATACCATTGATACCATCGCTGTTGGAAGATTAAAAAGTTCGGTATTTCAATCCTTACATGAAGAGGTTAAAGAATTTTTCAAAACAGATGAAAAATTTAAAATTTTAGAAGATCTATTTGAAAAAGCTATGTCATTTGACACTTGGTCAAAAACTACCCGTTTTTGGGTTCATCATTTATTTAAAGACTATGGATTAGTGATTTTAGATGCAGATGATGTAAAACTAAAGAAATCGTTCAAATGGGCAATAAAAGCTGATATAAATGAAAAATTCGTACACAGACATGTTAACGAGACCAATCAAAAGTTATTGGATTTGAATTATAAAGTACAAATTAATCCAAGAGAACTGAACTTATTTTATCATGACACTTCAAAAAGAGAACGAATTAAGTTCGAAGATGACCATTTTAAGATTGCTGAAGCGAATTATGATAAAGACAGTCTGTTAAACTTAGCTGAAAGTGATATTGGCCGATTTAGCCCTAATGTTTTATTAAGGCCTCTCTATCAAGAGCATATATTACCAAATTTAGCCTATGTTGGAGGCCCTAGTGAATTGGCTTATTGGCTTCAATTAAAATCTACTTTTGATCATGTAGATATAGGATACCCTATATTGATTCTTAGAGATCATTTTGCATTTATGAGTGAAAAACAATTTCAACAATGGATTGAAAATGGTTTTTTAAAGGAACAATTATTAGAAGATTTTGATCAAATCATCAAGAACATGGTTAAAGAAGAAATGAATGAGATTGTTGATTTTAATCCTTTTTACCAACAACTTGATGAAATGGAAAAAGAATTATCAACTTTAGTCTTAAAACAGGACCAATCATTAACCGGAGCTGTTGGTTCTACCATAAATAGCATGAAAAAGGCATTGGCCAACACAGAAGTGAAGTTTCAAAAGAGCATAAAAAGAAAAAATGAACAGAATATAAAACAGCTTTTAAAGATTCAGAAACAAGTGATTCAAAATAATAGTTTAACAGAAAGAATCGAAAGTTTTATATCTCCCTACATCAATTTAAACGACTATATCGCCAAAATTTTAATTGAATCAGATCCTGGTAAAGGGGATTTGAAAATAATTATTAAATAGGTAAATTATTTCAAGTTGTTAAGCTGTTTATTATACTCAATTAAGAGCATGGAATCTGACTTAATTTCTTTTTCTAACTCAACCAACTCTAAAGAATCCCCAATTAAATGTTGTTGTGTTAAAACCATTTCTAAAGAATCTTTTTTAATGTGTTCTAAAGCTTCAATAGCTTCTTCATCAGAAAGCCCTAAGTTGGCCAAACTTTCTTTATGTTCATTTACCTCTTCTCTTAGGTGATTTACTTCATCTCTGTGTTCTGTGATTTCCTCAACTAGTTTTGCTGATTCTTCAAGGTTAGACTGAAGAACTATGTTAAGAGAATCAATGCTGTTTTGTATAGAAATCTTTTGGTTGCTAACGCTGTTAGCACATGATGTTAAAAAAAGGAGTGGTAATAAATATTTCATGTAATTATTTTCGACAAACTTAAATAATAATCATGCAAAATAAAATACCATATAGTTGGTATTTAGTTTCCCTGCCAAGAGAAGCACAGTAATCCAGCTGTTGCAGTAGATCTGTTTGGACACATTTCTGTGCTTAGCTTAACACAATTCCCACAATTTGATCCTTTGTGTAAAGACATTTTAAAACTATGGCTATCACAATAATTATTCAATTTCACTACCAATTGGTGTTTTGAACAAGTTGAGTCAATTGTTAGGTTTTCGCAATTCAAACAAACGTTGCTAGTATCTAATTCCATAATATAATTTTTGTCTAACTTATTAATAAAAAACATAAACAAAAAATATTTAAAGAATAATTTTAAAGCAAAATTTTGTTAATGAAGTAATTACAATTCTCAGTTCATCAGAAGTTTATTGACTTCTATCATGTGTAAAGATTGATCCAAAAGTTCATTTAGTTCCAACATTTCTTCAATAGTGAAACACAATTTTACGTTTTCATGTATAGTACATAAAACTACTTTTTGCTCATCATTGACAATAAAAATATGGTCATCAATACGTGATGTTATTGAGGAAATCATTTTTCTGATATCCTTTAACATACCAACATTACAAAAAAACATTATGGATTTTATCAGGATCGTAATTTCTCCGCATTCTTCACATTGAGAAATTTGACCCACCTCATTTTGATGAAGAACGGTAGGCTTAAAATTGCTATGATTTATATGAGTTTTCATACTGCAAATTTGAATTTTCTAAAATGCTATTAATTTTCTTATCAAGAACGTGGTCTTCGATTTGAGAGTGAATTTTGAGATCTATATGAAAATTTTTCAGTCGTTCTAATAAAATTTCGAAATAGGAAAGATGTCTTAAATTTCTGGTTTTGTATTTACTTATTGATTCTTCCAATTTTTTAAGCTCGCTTTTGTCCTTTTTGTGATCATCCAAAAAATCTCTAACTAAGCTCATGTTGTCAATCAAATATTGCTTATTTCTTTTATCTTGGAAATGATAGTAATTATATAATTTTTGTGCATAAGGAAATAAAATTTTCTCTTCAATTTCGAAGTGGTTAATTAAATCCTCTTTGTATTGGTGCACAAACCGTTCTAAGAAACTAACTAATAGTGTTGGTTCTTGATTCTTTATGTTTTCAACTGTTTGTTCTATTTCTGGAAATCTTTTTGAAATGTAGTACCTATGTGATCTCTTTAAATAATCTACCAATACAGGAATTTCATATATTTCAAATTGGATAGATTCTAATTGTTCTACATCATTAAAACAGCTTAGTAAATCAACAAGAAAAAATCCGTTATAATTTTTTGAAAATGAATTTTCAAAAATACTTTTATTGGATGAGGAAGAAATACCATATCTATTAAATAGATGCTCTGTATTTCGATTTACGTCCACTATTTGCCTTGGAGAAAAATAAGTGTTAATCATTTCCTATTAAGATTGATTCTAAATAGCGACAAATTACCCAAATTAATATATAATTGTCAATACCATATTTAAGGTATTTACAACATAATTTGTGCAGCTATGTAAAAGTTTCTTGGTGGTGAGGGTATGATACCAGGTCCAGGGTAACCAGTTGCACGTCTTGTAAAGTAGGATCGATTTGTTAAATTATTAATTCCCCCTTCAAATTGAAATTTATTGATAGAGTACTTAAGGGAAATATCCATAACATAATAAGATGGAATTAGTCCAACAATTCCGTGAGGATGAGTTACTGCATTTGTTGCATCAGAATAGTGCTCATTTACATAGCTAAATTGATAAGAAGCTGAAAATTTATTATTACCAATTGATAATCCTGTTCTCAAGGTAACTGGGGGAACTAATTCAACTTTTTTATTATAGTAAGCGGGTTCATCAGAACTAACATACCTAGCATCTATTGTGGAGAGATTTAAAAACGTAGTTAATCTTTTACTCGTTTCTTTGTTTGTAAATAATTTAATCCAGTTGATTTCAGCAAGTAACTCTGCACCATAGGTTCTTGATTTTGACACATTTGTTCTAATCTGAAAATAAGGTGCAGTTGAATTAATACCTGGAAAATTCGATACATTATTTTGGGTAACCCAAACGGTACCTATTCGATTATTATAAAAAAGGTGAAATAAAGAAACATCAAGCAGAAATACTTTACTTCTTGTTGTCCTTAACCCAAAGTCTATATTGTACCCCTTTTCATCATCAATACTTGGGTTAATTTGAAAATTAGGATTTACTATCTGCATGTCAGAAAAGTTGATACTTCTGAAGTTTTGAGAAAAATTAGTATACAACTCAAGTACTTTACTCAATTTAAAATTGATGCCGATTCCAAAAATGAAAAAATCACGGGTTTTATTATTATTTCTGATTTCAACAGTGTCAAAAATGACATTTCCTGCATTATCTAGTTCTTGAAGTTTAAACTGTCCCTCAGAAATGGTAGAAATTAGTTCATATCTAAAACCAGGTGTAATACTGAGTTTATTGTTGATATTAAATATATTTTCTCCAAAAAAAGAGAAATTAAAACTAGGAAATTGATAATTACTGATTATTCCTGTTGAATTAACTATGTCATTAACATCACCCAAAAAATTAAAATCGGGTTCATTACTATCACTTCCTTCACCCTGTATACTTCTATTAAAACCCCGATACACTCTTGCTCCTAACAGCAATGCGGATGGGTTTTTGTTTACATCATATAGGTGAAGAAATCTAGTTTCATTCCCAATATTCTTGAACTCACCAGAAATGATATTTCTATTTTGCATGAAATCTTGATAAAACGGCTTATCCATGTTACCAATAGCTTTTCTTGAAGCAATTAATCCAAAAGTTCTAGAATTTAATTTTGTGGTAGAATTAAATTCATAATCATAATGGATTGCCCCAAGATTCCAATCCACATTAAACCAATTTCTTGATCTGAGCGATGTATCTGTATTTAAATAAAATTGATTATCAGTTAGACCACCTGGTTGTTGGGCAAGGTATTGCATTTTGGTGAATTCAAATCTAAGTTTGGAGTAATCACTTGTTTTAACATTATAACTAATAAATAAATTTTTCACTTCAAATGAAGAATTTGGTCGCCAGTCGTCTCCAAATTTATAATTGAAATAGCCATAAAATTGATGTTTTTTATAAGTTGACCCAAGACTTATAAAAGTATTGTTTAGACCAAATGATCCAATTGAGTTTCTTAGAAAGAGTTCTATTTTTTTATTGGGGTTAGCTTCCTTTAATTTAAAATTAATTAACCCTCCAAATTGAGGTCCAAACTGAAGAGATGCAGCACCTCTTATCATGTGAATTTCGTCAATAGCTTCGGAGGGTGGTGAATAATAGCTCTCCGGATATCCTAGTGCATCTGCACTGATGTCATATCCATTTTGCCTTGTGTTAAAATTTGAATTTCTGCTTGGGTTTAGCCCTCTTCCGCCTAGTCCTATTTGAATGCCAGCTCCATCACTTTCCCAAATATTTAATCCTGGGATTTTAGCATATATTTGTCTGCTCTGGTTTGTTGCTTTATTCGCATCAAGCTTTTCTAATTTAATAGCTTCTGTTTTTTTTCCTTGAGTAATCATAACACCCTCAATGGCTCTAAGCTTTCGGATATTAAAATCCTCTTCTTCAGAAAACTCAAATTCATTTAGTTCATATGTTTTGTTTATCAATCTTATATTATCTATTTTTTTTATTTGGCTATCTAGAATAATGTTAAAAGTTTTTGGTTGATACCCAATTGATTTCAAGGTAAGATGATAAGAGCCATAATTTAGCTTAGGAGTAGAAAAAAAACCTTCAGAATTAGAGTAAATAATCTTATTTATCTCTTGAATGTGCACTGTAGTAAAGGGTATAGAAACCTTTTCTTCATCAAAAACAACGCCTATTATTCTTCCAGTTTGTGCGCTATTAATAAGGAAGGATATAATCAAAAATAAAGTGAGTTTAGTTCTCATACGGTAATATCCAAGATTTATGATTAAACCCTCTTTTTTCCTTAGTTAAATTAACATTCTTATCAATAAAGGGCTTGCTGCCTTGGTTGAATAAGCTCACTTCAACTTTTGCTGTAATTTTTGGATCCT